>NZ_FLUY01000092.1 GCF_900092655.1 Candidatus Thiosymbion oneisti | reverse complement strand
AACGACCACCGTATCGGCCTCATGTTCCAATATAACCGATTGATTTTTAAAGACTCACATCGGGAACAACTCTATTGCACCGAACTATTCATGCGTGACGCGATATCAGTCGGCACTCAAGGTCATGGTGACCCACTCCCCCACCGGCGGCAGCCGTCCGCGCGCCACGGCAGCGATGAACCCGGGCTCGGGTACGCAGTGCTCGATCTGCAGGGCATCCTGAGCCGCTGGCTGGTGACGATCGAGGAGACCACGACCGTCTGCCTTGACCTGGGCCTCGAGAGCCGTCCAGGCAATGTGAAACTGCTGCAGTCGGTCTTCCGGGGTCGCGGCGGCGATTCGAGCCGCCTGCTCGGGGGTGAACATCCTCTCAGCGATGGCGACCATATCCCCCCGGTCCCGTATCTGCTCGCAGTCGACACCGACCGGCGCGCCCACGGAAAGGGCCACCAGGGCCAGATCGCCGCTGTTCGTCAGGTTAAATTCGAGACCGGAGGCGGTATCTTCGAGGAGCGGTTTTCCCGCCTTGCCGTATTGAAATCCAATCGCCTCGGGTTCAACGCCGAGGTAACCGGACAAGATCATACGCAGCCCGGCCTGGGCGCGTACATAGCGTGCGCGGTGGCGGTCGAACCTCAGCTTCGCGACCCGCTCGGACTCCCGTTGAGACAACAGAGGCCACAGCTGCGCAAGCGGCGCACCCTCGCATCCGGTGCAGATCTTCCACAGATGCAGCCCACCTGGGGATAAACCGGGTGGATGGGCCGCCGAATGCCAATAGTCGACAGGGGGAACGGCCTCCAACGATAAGCATCCGAGCGATCGATGAAGAGGGGTCATGAAAGTAATCCGTTTTTCTTTCTTGGTCGGAGTCGCAAAAGGCACTGATCTTCGCCCTTTGACCCCCTCTCCCCAACCCCTCTCCCGGCGGGAGAGGGGCTTTTGCGACACCCTTCAAGGGGCGGGGAGGATTCATTGCAACGCCATTAAGGTGAACCTTCGTAATTGTTCAACCGCAGGAGGGCATCTATGTAGCGATCGGTTTGGTCGAGGCCCCACTGCTCCGCAGAGTGGATCCGGATGTCTGTGAGGTCCGCCTCTGCCCTCGCCGAAAGACGATAGGTCGTTTAACCGCACGAGTTCGGCGACCTTCCGCCTTGATTGCTAACCTCGAACGAGCAGCTTGTCCAAAATGCGGCCGTAGATGCGCGAGAGCCGTGTCAAATCCTGTACATCGACGCACTCGTCGATCTGATGGATGGTGGCATTGACCGGGCCAAGCTCTAACACTTGGGCCCCGGTCGGTGCGATGAAGCGGCCATCCGAGGTCCCGCCGGCGGTCGAGAGTTGGGGTTCTATCCCTGTGATCTCGGCGATGGCGGCGCGCGTCGCGTCCACCAGGACCCCCTCGGGGGTCAGGAATGGATTGCCGGAGAGACGCCAGTCGAGGTCGTAGTCGAAGCCCCCCCGGTCGAGGATGGTCGCGACCCGGCGCTTGATGTCGTCCGCGTCGAGCTCGGTGGAAAAACGTAGATTAAACTGGGCCTCGAGCCGACCGGGGATGACATTGTCCGCACCCGTGCCCATGTTGAGATTGACGACCTGGAGGCTGGTCGGCGGAAAGCAGGCATTCCCCTGGTCCCAGACCTGGTTGACCAGCTCGGCGAGTGCCGGTGCGCAGGCATGCAGGGGATTTTTGGCCCGCTGGGGATAGGCCACGTGTCCCTGTTTGCCATGCACGATAAGCTGGCCGCTGATGCTGCCGCGTCTTCCGTTCTTGATCATATCCCCCAGCCGCTGGTCGCTGGATGGCTCTCCCACCAGGCAATAGTCGATCTTCTCCCCCCGGGATTCGAGCCTTTCTACCACCTTTAGGGTCCCGTCCCGGGCCAGGCCTTCTTCATCGCTGGTGATCAGAAAGGCGATGGAGCCGGCCGGGTCCGGGTGCTCGGCGAGGAACCCCTCGGTGGCGGTGATCATGGCCGCGAGGGACCCCTTCATGTCGCAGGCGCCGCGGCCGTAGAGCCGGCCAGCGCGGACCACCGGGTCGAACGGGTCCGAGGTCCATTGCTCCAGTGGTCCGGTCGGCACCACATCTGTGTGGCCAGCGAAGCAGAACAGGGGCCTGGCATCGCCACGGCGGGCCCAGCAGTTCGTCACCTCGCCGCAGGGTAGGGGCTCGATCTCGAATCCCAGATCCGCGAGCCGCTCGCACAGGAGTGCCTGACAGCCCGCGTCCTCGGGTGTTATCGAGGGACGACGGATCAGCTCGGCGGCGAGCTCCAGCGTAGCGGACATCAGTCCCTCAAGAGCTCGTTGATCTCTACCTTACTGCGGGTCTGCTCGTCGACCTGTTTGATGATGACGGCGCAATAGAGGCTGTGGCTGCCGTCTTTGGCCGGCAGGCTGCCGGGGACCACCACGGCGCCGCGGGGGACTCGACCGAACCCGATCTCGCCGGTCTCGCGGTTGTAGATCTTGGTACTCTTGCCGATGTAGACGCCCATGGAGATGACGGCACCTGCTTCGACGATGACCCCCTCGACGATCTCCGAGCGGGCGCCGATGAAGCAGTTGTCCTCGATGATGGTGGGTGTTGCCTGGACCGGTTCGAGCACCCCGCCGATCCCGACGCCGCCGGATAAGTGCACCTTCTTGCCGATCTGGGCGCAGGAGCCGACCGTGGCCCAGGTATCCACCATGGTGCCTGAGTCCACGTAGGCCCCGATGTTCACGTAGGAGGGCATGAGCACGCAGCCGGGCGCGATGTAGGCGCCGTGGCGGGCGGTGGCCGGCGGTACGATGCGGACGCCCTCGGTGGGGAAGTCATAGGGGGGATTACGGCGGGCGTACTTTGGGGTCACCTTGTCATAGTAATCGGCGTAACCGCCCGTAATGAGCCGGTTATCCCGGATGCGAAACGAGAGCAGCACCGCCTTCTTCACCCAGTCGTTGACGATCCAATCACCGTCACGCTTCTCGGCGACCCGCAGTGCGCCCTTATCCAGTCGATCGATGGTCGCGAAGACCGCATCGTACAGCTCCGTTTCCACGTTGCGTGGCGATAGATCGGATCCTTTGTCGAAGGCCGCTTCGATAATTTTTTGATGGTTGCTCATTAGATCACTCCCAACGTCTGATTAGCGTCGTGTTGCGTTGCGCCGCGTTCAACGCCGTGCCTCCTAAGCGTTTTCGCGCGCGGCTTAACGCAACCTACACACAAAGCGAGGTCCGCGCGGGCCGGCCGCACGGCGGGGGACCCATGGGTAGGTTGCGTTAAGACGCCGGCACCGGCACCACAGTCGATCAGCGAGCCTTTGAGCGTCGTAACGCAACCCCTCCGGTCCCCCAAACAGCGCCGAATCATTCAGGATTGCTGAAAAAAGGATGGTTCCTTTCCCATCCCCCCGCAATCCGTAAGAGAGCCAGGATTACCTCTTTTTGGACAAAAATTGATTCAACTCTTGTAGCTTTTTGGGATGCTCCCGCTTTCTCTGCTGCTGCTCAACGGTGGACAGGAAGCGCCCCCGCTGAAGCCTCAGGTTTCCTCGGCTCAACCTGGAAGTGCATTTCTTTTCCAGGAAATCCTGGAAATCTTCCGAAATTTCTTGATGAGAAATCGCCATCATAAATTCCCCTTCATAGTTTTATCGAGACCCTATGAGATGGGCTAATAGATTGCAACCGGATTGCCGGGCGATCCTGTAGCGCCCTTGATCTTGAGTGGTGCGTAAACGAATAGGAACTCATAGATCTTGTCGGCGATCAGCTTGCTCAGATCGAGATTCTCCAGGCCCCAGATGCCACGTTTTGTTTGCAGGCGAATGTGACATTCAAAGGGTTGTCGATTCTCGCCGGTGAAATCTCTCAGCACGGCCTCGATAGACAAACTGTCAGACCCGTTCAGGCTGATCCCGCGTTCAGCAAGGTACTCGCAAGCGGAAATTCCAAATCCTGGTGTACCTGCATTGAATGCCGCCACCCGTCGCGCTTTCTCGGCGGCATCGAAACTGTCCCAGTCCGTCGGATGCCACAGATCACCGTGGCCGGTATACAGAAAGACACAATCGCCTGGGTTGATTTGATTCAGGCCCTGCTGTTTGAGCATGGTGCGGACATCGGTATCGGTAACGATACCCGGATCCTCGGCATCATTGCTTTCAGGAATCGGCAATCGACAGCCGCGCAGCGCCACGGCATCCAGCACGACACCTCGACACACGAAGCCCTTTTCGGCTACAAACTCGACGCCTAACGGACCTAACCCGTAGGCAGTGATATTCTCATCTTCAAGAAACCGGCCGTTGTAGAAAAATTTGCCTTGCGAGGTCTGCACACCAATATGCCCCGGCCCGTCGAACTGGGTGCCGATCTGCCCCAGCTCGGCCGCGACATACTCGTCGTTATAGACGAGTCGCTGCGGTCCGAAAGGGCCGCCGGTCGGTAGTCCGGGAATCATCATGCGCCAGCTCCGTCTGCCGAATGTCGGCATATCCTGGGCATAGACCTTTCCCAGCGTGACCACCTTGCCCTGCTTGACAAGGCCGACCGCACGCAGGACAACCGCCGGGGTAATCCGATTTGCCGCACCGATCTTGTCTTGGGCGCCCCATTCGCTCGGCGCCCAGTTTTCGCGTAGCGGCTCATCATTTACGCTGGCACTCGGCTGCTCTGCCGCCAGCTGGGAGGAGCCGAGTGTTATCACCACGAACAGCCGGAGACCAAAATAAAGATCGCGTATAGGTGTACCCCCAAGATCAAGCCTGGATAGTCGTTAAATTATAGTAGGTATAATTGTTTTTAGAAAAATACTCTCTTCCGATTCTACATACGGAACTAAATAAGCATAGTCATTTACAGCTACAACAGAAACCAGTTGGTTTGGGTAACGTTTCCGATACGAGGATACTCACATATGTTGGTCGTAGCCCTGACCGGGGGGGTGGGCAGCGGCAAATCCAGCGTCGCCGTCCGCTTGGGCGGGATCGGGGTGCCCGTTATCGATGCCGATGCCATATCCCGCGATCTTACGGCCCCGGGCAACCCGGTCCTGGATCTGATCGCGGAGGCATTCGGCGCCCGTTTCATCGACGCCGCCGGACACTTGGATCGGGCCGCCATGCGCGCCCTGGTCTTCTCGGACACCGCGGCACGCGCGCGTCTCGAATCGATCCTGCACCCGCGGATCGTCTTGGAAATGCAACGGCGGTTGGCAAAGCTCTCGGCACCCTATGCCGTGCTGGAGATCCCCCTCTTGTTCGAGGCCGGGCAGACGGCGCTCGCCGACCGCATACTGGTGGTGGATCTTCCCGAATCGGAGCAGATACGCCGTGTCCGGCACAGGAGCGGTCTGGATGTGGCGGAGATCCAACGCATCATCGACAGCCAAGTACCCAGATCCCAGCGCCTGGAAGGCGCGGACGACATCATCGACAACAGCGGCGATCCGCAAGCGCTCGAAGAGCAGGTGAACCACCTCCACCGCTATTACCTGGAGCTCGCGGCCACTCGATACGCTTGATCGAGACCCGATACCTTTGCAGCTACCTGTCAGGTCCCGGATGATTAGATGGTGCTGATATTTAGTGTTCCGATTCCGATTCGGAGATTCGATGGGCACGCTTCGCTTGGTGCATCCTAACCAACAGCCACGGTGCGGAAATCTCCGCGGAATGACTGAAACCTTGAGATCAGTTTGATGGACGCTTGCTTTGCCCATCCTACGTGGGTTCGCGGTTGGTTGTGTCCCCTCCGCCCAAGGTTGGCACGTGCGTTGATCCCCTGCGGAAAAGCCGTTAAGGTTAGGGTAGTTTTCCGCACCATCGAAGGGGACTATGCTGATGCTTGACGGTATCCTGCAAACACAACCGGCATCGCCTCCTTCACCTCCAACGGCGCCGGCGGCAGGAGAAGCTGACCTCTTCTCGTCCGGATTCTTCCTTCGGCTCGGCTTCTCTTTTATGGTGGGTCTGGCCGTCGGCTATGCCCTCAAGGTCGCCTTCAAGATCGCGCTGGTCGTGGGTGGTTTGCTGCTGGTCTTGCTGTTCAGCCTCCAGTACAGCGGCATCATCGAGGTCAATTGGGCCGGGATGGAGTCGAACTATGACAGCTTCGTCGACTGGCTGACGGCATATAGCGGGGCGCTGAAAGATTTCATTGCCGATAATCTCTCCAGCGCCGCTTCCTTCACCGCCGGTCTGCTGCTGGGTCTGCGTTTCTAGCAATCCCGAATGATTTGGCGCCGTTCAGGGGACCGGATGGGTTGCGTTACGACGCTCAAAGATCCAAACCGGGTAGGCAGACGCTCATCGCATCCTACGGGCTGATCGTCTGCCAGGTCAGTGCCGACATTTAACGCAACCTACACTCACATGACCCCTCGCGCGGCCTGCCCGCGCGGACCTCGCATTGAGTGTAGGTTGGGTTAGGCGCACTGTCCGATCCCGAAGCACAGCGACAGCGCCGAACGCGGCGTAACGCAACAGGACGCTACCGAAACACCGCTCAATCGGTTTGACTTTTCTTTGAGGATACCGCTCGCTCAGCCTCTTCAGCCTTCGGCTGACCGACCTCGATTCCAATCAGGTAGTCGATTACCTGGACCATCTTTTTCCTGCTGCCGACCTGGGCAGGGCTGGTGCGGTATTTGCCGTTGACGATCACCGTGGGTACGCTGTCGATGCCGAAGCCTTTAGCACTCTCCCGTGCCTGCTGCACCTGCATATTGACGGAAAAGGAGTTGTAGGCAGCGCGGAATGCTTTCCCGTCGATGCCCTGCGCCTCGGCGAAGGTCACCAGGGCATCCTCGTCCCAGATGGCCTGTTTGTCCTCATGCAGGGCGCGAAACAGGGGCAAGTGGAACTGTTCGCCCTTCCCGATCTGCTCCGCGGCGTAATAGGCCTTGGCGTGGGGCTCAACCCTGGCATTGAAAATCACCGGCATGCGCTTGAACTCGACGTTCTCGGGCTTGGTCGCGAGCCATTCCTCGAGTGTCGGCTCCAGATAGAAGCAATGCGGGCAGCTGTACATGAAGACCTCCAGGACCTCGATCTTCTCCCCGCTCTCGGTAGGTTGGGGCCTGGCCAGCTCGGTATAGTCGATCCCCTCATCGATGGCCCAGGCACGGACCGCAATCAGCACGCCAAAGGCCACTCCCAGTAAGGCGTTCATTCTCATTCTCATCGCTTTCGTTTCTCCTCTGTTTGGCCGGAGACCGGCAACCCCATCATCCTTAGATTGGATGAGTCCCTAGTACCCCGTTTCACCTAGGTAGGCTGCGTTAAGACGCCGACATCGGCGCCACTGCCCGTAGCCCAACATCCACATCTATTATGCTGTGTGCAGGAACACACAGGCAGGCAGCGAACGTATCTTTCCCCCAAACCGCGTCAAATCATTCAGGATTGCCAGCCCAGGGCATAGTCCGCAGCCAATCCGAGAAACACGGCCATCCCCAGATAATTATTGTCAAGGAAGGCCCGGAAGCAAGCCGCGGGCTCACGGTTCCGTATCAGATACTGATGACGCACGGCCAAGGTAGCGGCGACGCTGAGGCCGACGGCATACCAGGCGCCCCGCCCTGCCAGATATCCCACGTAGGCCAACAGGCCCAGCAGCAACACCTGCAACAGGCCAATGATCAGGCGATCATAACGACCAAAGAGGATGGCGGTAGATTTGATTCCGACCTTCAGGTCGTCCTCCCGATCCACCATGGCATATTGGGTATCGTAGACCAGGGCCCAGGCCACCGCAGCGCCGAACAGCAGCCAGGCCGACGCGGGCACCGATCCGGTGACGGCGGTGAAGGCCATGGGCACGGCCCAGCCGAATGCCGCCCCCAGGAACAGCTGGGGCACGTGCATATAGCGTTTCATGAAGGGATAAACGACGGCAAGTCCCAGGGCGACTACCGACAGGGCAACGGTCCGCCAATCGAGAAGCAAGACCAAAGCAAAGGCGGCCAGGCTCAGTACCAGGAACACCCCCAGGACCTCCCTGGGATCAATGAGACCAGCCGCAAGCGGCCGTCCCCGGGTGCGGGTGACCTGGCCGTCGAGATCCCGATCCGCGAAGTCGTTGATGGCGCAGCCCGCGGAGCGCATCAGGACGACTCCGGCCACGAAAACGAGCAGGATCCCCCAGGGCGGGTTTCCCTCCCCTGCAATCCAGAGCGCCCACAGGGCAGGCCACATGAGCAGGAAAATGCCGATGGGCCGGTCCAGACGCACCAGCTTGGCGTAGAGGACCAAGCGCTCCCGCCAACCCAGAACACCCGGACGCTCGATCTTGACTTCAGGAAGATTCATGGCGGGTAGTGGTTAAGGTTTAAATGGAAACATCGCCACTAGCAGTAGGTTGGGCACGCCACGTGCTGCATTCCCTCTGCCAGTGGGAGAGGGGCGAAGCTCGTAGGTTGGGCAAAGCCGCCAGGGACGGCGGCGTGCCCAACAAATCATTTAAATATTAAGGCTCTTTATGGATTCCGGACTGCTTTGGAGTGCGCCGGCAAAGCGGCGCGGCCGCATCGAACCTCAGCCACG
>NZ_FLUY01000160.1 GCF_900092655.1 Candidatus Thiosymbion oneisti | reverse complement strand
AAACATTATCCTGGAATGATTTAGGACTTTCAGTCCAGGGGGCAACCTATGCACTTTAGTGCATAGTGGTTGAGTGATTATAAGAGTATGGAAGACGTGTTGCGGAAAGAACCTGTCATTATTCTCAATGAAGCATTCCTGCCAGAGCAAGTGGCGAGAGACTTGCCAGACTGGTTTTTGCAAGACATTACATTCGCCTTATCCATTAAAAGCTCTCAAGAAAATGAAGCGTTTTATGAAGAATTTTTCATTGTTCCATTTCTGAAAGAAATCTGGAAACATCACAGAAATATCAAAGTGTGGTCGCATATTTATATCCAATACGACGACGATTTATGCGGAAATCCGGACTATATTGTGTCTGCCTTACATGAGGCCCACTCGTATGAAGTGCTGAGTACCCCTCTCTTAGCGGCGATTCAGGCGAAACAACAAAATTTTATTGCAGGCTGGGGGCAATGTCTTGCCGCCATGCTTGCCTGTCAGAAAATCAATGCCGATCACCCTCGAGACGATCGGCCATTACCTCCGGTGTATGGGATTGTCTCGACTGGTGAGATCTGGGAATTTGGCAAACTCGAAGCGCACACATTGAAAAAATATCCTGCCCCGATTTCAATTGCCAACCCGGTCCAACTTGCGGGAGTGCTGGATTATATTTTTTCGGAATGTGAACGTGTGTCATTTTAGGATGCGGAATTTCTTATAATTATCATGGCCTTCCGGTTTCGGCAATCCCTGTCGAACTTAGCAGCATTGCCTTGAGATGTATGGAGGGGATAGAAGATGTTTAGTGATTTCAGAACCAAAACGGATTTGGAGCGCATCGGCTATAAACTGAAGGAAAAGGATCTGTCGCTCCCAGAGCATGAGCAGATTTCTGATGCGGCCTATGACAATATCCAAACATTTATGAAACTGTTTTATAGCAATGAAGAGGCCGTCAAAGCCCTCATTTTGACACCTATTGTCGTCAATGTTATCGAACAATTGCACGGAAAATACAGTATCCTCTATGAAGAATACATCGAGGTTGATGAGAACTTGAGGGGACGATGCGATCTGATTGTCTCGAAGGTCGAAGAGGATGATACGAATGATACATTAGGTGATTATCCGATTGTGGTGATTGAGGCAAAAAAGAAGACGATTGAAGAGGCCTTGAGTCAATGTGCCGCCGAACTTGTGGCCTTGCATAAACTTGGGAAACACGCGCAGTATGGTGTAATTTCAACCGGGGATGACTGGATGTTTTTGGAGATTTTCCCCGAGCAACAGCTTGTCTACCAGCATCACCGCAAGTTTTATCTTCCTGATATTCGACGTGTTGCCAATATTCTGTTAAGCATGCTTACGGTGTGATACCAGGGAGTACTGTGTAAACTGTATGTGATGTAACCTATTGCATGGTAATCATCTTTATCCGCAGATTACGCAGATTTTCACAGATTATTTCATTTTCATCTGTGAAAATCTGCGTAATCTGCGGATTAAAAAGTAACGTCTCAATGACCCATTACGCCAAGCTGAAATGGTATTGTCGCCGGGGTATGCGTGAGTTGGACCTGCTCCTGGAGGGTTTTTTGGAGAACCGATACGAGGCGCTCTCCGCAACCGACCGTGTGAGCTTCGAGCGCCTGTTGGATTGCAGCAACGAGGACCTCATGGCCTGGCTTATCGATGGGGATTCTCCACGAGACGAGCAATTGGCGGGAATCGTGAACTGGATACGAACTCGACACTTGTAATCCAAGCTATTTTCCGCAAGAAAGGAACAAAAAACAAAAAAAGGACACCCACTTTGTTTGGCATCTCTTCCACCCCAAGCTAAGCTCCTTCCCGACACCAAGATCAAGATCACAGGAAATCTGCCATGACCGCCCCCCGCTCCGTTCTTGTCTCTCTTGAGGACACCCCCTGGTATCATTGCGTCTGTCGCTGTGTACGTCGTGCCTTCTTGTGTGGCGAGGACCACGCCTCGGGTATGAATTTCGACCATCGCCGCGATTGGATTGTCGAGCGTATGCAGCAGCTTGCGACCCTGTTTGCCATCGATGTGGCCGCCTACGCGGTGATGAGTAACCACTATCACATCGTGGTACGCATCGACCGGGAACGGGCCTCGGAGTGGTCGATAGAGGAGGTCCTGAAACGCTGGACGGC
>NZ_FLUY01000094.1 GCF_900092655.1 Candidatus Thiosymbion oneisti | reverse complement strand
CCCCCGTGGCTGAGGTTCGATGCGGCCGCGCCGCTTTGCCGGCGCACTCCAAAGCAGTCCGGAATCCATAAAGAGCCTTAA
>NZ_FLUY01000176.1 GCF_900092655.1 Candidatus Thiosymbion oneisti | reverse complement strand
GGGGGGCTCCTGGGGAGTTGGGTGACTTTCCAGGGGCCACAATACCCTATGCATGTCCAGATCGACAGTAACTACACACTACAACTTGTTGTCTTAGATAGAAATAATGTGGGGATATCTCAGGG
>NZ_FLUY01001566.1 GCF_900092655.1 Candidatus Thiosymbion oneisti | reverse complement strand
TGTGAAAACCATTGGTTAGTGCAGATAACAACCGGAAAGCGAACCACGGATGAACACGGATCGACACGGATGGAGACAAATCGCGCTCGTTCCCACGCGCCGACGGAAGCTGGCAGCCGAGTTGCTGGGTTTCGTTCCTCAACCCAGCCTACGGACTCCTATGGATGGGCAGGCCGGTGAGATATGTGGGCTGAACGCTCGGCGAACAGGCGTAAGGGCATAAACAAGGTATTGCTCTCTTCCTGTAAGACGGCAAAACCATGGTGACGGTAAAAGGCGGTGGCTTGTTCATCTTTAGCATCGACCACGAGTGCAAAAACGGCAATCTCTGCGCTCAAGACGCGCGCTGCTGCATTTGCCAGCAAAGCCCCACCGAGCCCCCGCCCCTGGTATGCGGTATCCACCGCAAGGCGGCCAACACGCGCGGCGGGAACGGACGGATAACGGGGCAAGCGCCGAACCGTTTCGTCCGGCAGGTCACTCAATAGGATCTGGCAGGCGGACAGCGTATAGAAACCGGCGATGCGCGTACCTTCCTGCTCGCGTGCAATAAAACAGGTTGTCAACCGCCGCCGGATGTCTTGCGAGACCCGTGAGCGAAAATAACGGTCAAGCGGCTCGCTACCACAAGAAAAATCCTTGCGGTCGTGGCGTTCCAACCGCTCGATGGTGAAGGGAAAATCATTCGACAAGCGGACCTACCAATTCTTCATGGTGACGGATCGCCCGCTCCATGGCAGGAGTAAGGGGCGAAGACTCACATAGGGCCGCCGCAAACCGTTCTTGATCGGCTTGCGACAACCGGATCATATCGGCTTGCTCAATCGTCTCCACGGCGGCATGCCGGGCCGCGGACACGACAAAATCAGACAGGCTGCGGCCTTGGATTGCAGCGGCACGTTTTAGCAGGGCGTGAATATCCGGCGTAAGGCGGGCCTCCAGTCTGGCATTTTTACTCATCGCGGTTCACCTTCAAGAACAACATCCTCTTTATCCCCAATAGTACGTCGAGATACCGTACACTACAAGAAAAAAGGTGCCTCACGCCTCCAAGCGATCGGCGACGAAGGGGTTCTCCGGCCCGATGGTCTCGACGTGTACGCCGTAGGCATCCCGAAAGGCCCGGTTTCTGGTGCGACGCCCCGACCACTTGATCTCGAAGGCGCGCAAGCGATCGCCCTGCTTTACGACCAGATCGACTTCCGACTGGGTGCGGGAGCGCCAGAAAAAGAGCTCCGCCGGCGCGCCGAGCAGGGCATTGCGTTTGGCGATTTCCGCAATCGTCCAGTTCTCCCACAGGGGGCCGATGTCTGGCCGCAATGCCTCGGTGGCAAAGGCGTTGAGGAGGGCGTTGCGGATTCCGGTGTCCCAGAAGAATATCTTGCGGCCCTTGGCAATCTCCTTGCGCGGGTTGGTGCTGAACGAGGGCAGCCGGAAGATGACGAAGGTCTGTTCCAGCAGGTCCAGGTAACGCTCTACCGTCGGTCGTGCCATTCCCAGCTGGGTTGCCAGTTCGTTCACCGATACCTCGGAGCCGACCTGGTGGGCCAGCAGCAAGAGCAGGCGCTTGATAAGATCCGGCGTCTTGATCAGACCGGTTTGCAGGACATCTTTCCAGAGATAGTCGGCACTGAGCTCGCGCAGCAAGCGCACCGGATCAGGGGTCAGGACCACCTCGGGATAGGCACCGAAGGCCAAGCGTTGTTGCAACGAGGCCCGCAGCTGCGGGGCAAAATGTCGGAGCAGCTGATCGCGCGGTATCTGGGAGGTTGCCCACGCCTGCGCTGAGAGGGTCTCGGAGAACAGCAAGGGGGGCAGGATCAGCTTGCGGTTGCGGCCGGTGAGACTCTCCGCCGCCTGATCGCGCAGGTTTAGCGCAGAAGAGCCGAGCAGCAGGATCTTTACCGGCAGGTGGGTATCGTGCCAACCCTTGATGATCCGAGACGCCTCGGGCAGGCGCTGGGCCTCGTCGATGACCAAGACCCGCGGGTCACCCAGGGAGCCTAGGGCATCGGTGGGCGGCAAGGTGGCCGCGGCTTGGAAGCGTGCCTTGTCCACTTCCACGTCGAAATTGAGAAAGACCGCCCCCCGCTTCCGCACCACATGCTGGACCAGTGTTGTCTTACCGACCTGGCGGGCACCGAGAACAACACCGACCTTGTCGCCGGAGATGATCTCCCGGAGGGCCGTTTCCGCCGATCTTTTGAGATACATAATATGCAATTTAACCGGTCATATTGCACAGTATACTGATCAGAATCTGCCAATATTTTGGATACAACAATATATACAGTTTAACCGGTGATATTGCACACTACAACTTCCTGGGGACGGTATATGGAATAATATACCGGTGGTCCAACCCCCACGAAGAAAACGACGCATCCCGCGAATCCACACGGATCGATTCGCGGTGACTCGCGGGATTCGTCGTTTTTTGAGGGCGCCCCAGTCCTGGGAGGCTAAAATGAAGACTGCGGATAAGCGCGGGGGCGGTGGGCAGTGGCTCAGTTTGAAAAATTTATGCTTGGCCGCTCACTTTCCGGCCCATTTAACGCCACGACGCAATGGCGCC
>NZ_FLUY01001358.1 GCF_900092655.1 Candidatus Thiosymbion oneisti | reverse complement strand
CCTCAGTCACGGGGGATACCAGCGGCGTTGGCCGGGAATCCGGGCACTTAGGTTCCACCCGCGCCGCGGCGACGGCGCTTTCCCCTAGCCACAACGCCTTTGTTGGGAACGGATACCTCGCCAAATCCAAAGCGGCGGCAGGATTGTGCCACTTGGCCGCCCCCCCGCTTATCCTGGCGCTATCGATTCCGGTAAGCATCGGGGTCAGGTTGCCGCCGCACTCCAAAACGTCCGGTGGTCCCCTTCCATGATCCTTGGCAGTCCGGAATCCATAAAGAACCTTTCATTTTTAATCTGTGGAAATCTGCGTAATCTGCGGATTCAAAATGCGAATTTGCAAAGGGACAAAACACACAGCACAAAGGGTCATAATTCCCTGGCGAGACGAAAACCAAGGTCGTCGAACGCATCATCGGTGGTGATCCAGATCCGGTCCGCCGACCGGAGGTTCCTTGGATGGTTGAACCAGCCACCGCCGCGAGCCACACGCCGGGTACAGTCGCCGCCGTTCCCCTGACTCCAAGCACTGCCGTCGGACGGGGCACCCCGGTAGTTCTTGTGCCAGCAATCCTGGGTCCATTCCCAGATATTGCCGGCGATCTCATGGAGCCCCCAGGGATTGGCCGGCAGACTGCCGGCCGGGACCGTCTGTCCCCGGTAGACCCCGGTCTTGGCCCCACAGTCGTTGTAATCATAGTTTTCGCCGTCGTAGTTGGCCTGGTCGGTGTGGATGCAGTCGCCGGTCCAGAAGGGGGTCCGGGTACCGGCCCGGGCGGCATACTCCCACTCGGCCTCGGTAGGCAGGCGATAGCGCTCGCCGGTCTGATCACTCAGCCAATCCACATAGGCGGTGGCGTCGTCCCAACTGACATTGATCACCGGCTGCTCGCCCCGTCCCCAGTCCTCATCGTTCGGCTTCTTACGCCCCCTGGCCGCAGCGAAGCGGTCGTATTCGGCAAAAGTAACCTCGGTACGGCCCATGGCGAAGGAATCCAGGGTTACCCTATGGACCGGTCCCTCGTCATCACTGCGCTCAGGCTCGGTGGCGGGGGAGCCCATTTGGAAGCTGCCGCCGGGGATAACCACCATCGCCGGTCCCCGCGAGCCATCTTCAAGGGTGTCACGTAAGATCAGGGGTTTGTCTTTCTCCAGGATAAAACTGATACCCCCAGCTAACACTCCGACGAAAACTACAATCAACCCGACTACGCCAATCCATCGTCGGGACGAGACTGGTTGCTTTAGGACCGGTGCCGGGTCCGACGGTGGAGATGGATCGGGCGGCGGCGAGGACGAGTCAACGATCTTAGGGGTGTCCGCCGGCAGATCTTGAGGGGGGGTTGGTACAGGTTTTGGTTCCGGCGCTGAAGACAGATCAGGCGGCGACGAGGACGAGTCGGCGATCTCGGGAGTGTCCGCCGGCGGATCTTGAGGAGCATCTGGTACAGGCTTTGGTTCCGACGATAGAGACGGATCAAGCGGCGGCGAGGGCGAGTCGGCGATCTTAGGAGTGTCCGCCGGTCGATCCTGAGCGGCGTTTGATACAGGCTTTGGTTCCGGTGTCGAAGGCAGATCGGGCTCAGGCGTCGAGGGCGGGCCGGCGATCTTGGCAATGTCTGCCAGTAGGACCTGAAATGCGGTGGCATCCCGAGCGCCTGTCCAGCCCACTAAGCTGGGGGTATGGACATTGTAGAATTTGATGGGAAGCTCGATCCCGTCGTCGATCCGGATGGAGACAACTTTTCCCCGATCTTTCGCCCAGGCCGACTCCGCGCGTACCCACTCGGAGGCCACCGAGTGTTGCGACCAAACAGTGATCACGCACTGCACCTTCTTCAAGGTGCTCTCGATGAGCTCGTCGAAGGGCTCGCCGGCGCGGATCTCCAGATCCCACCAGACCTGGTAGCCCTCGGCGGTCAGGGCATCCACCAGGGGCTTGACCCGTTGGCGGTCCTGTTGCGAATAGCTGATGAAGATGTCGGCCATGTCTCTAGCCTGTCCTGTTCTTTGTTCTTGCCCGGGTTCTTGCCCGGCGGACGTGGATCAAATCGTAGAGAGTAACCCGACGGCGAAAAAACTACGAATCACGCGAATCCTCGGCAGAGGCTCAGTTTAAAAATTTTAGCTCTTTATGGATTCCGGACTGCCAAGGATCATGGGAGGGTACCAGCGGACGTTTTGGAGTGCGGCGGCAACCTCGCCTCGATG
>NZ_FLUY01000167.1 GCF_900092655.1 Candidatus Thiosymbion oneisti | reverse complement strand
AATGCCGAGTTGCCGGTCCAAATGGTCATCAGTCAGGCTGAGTTTTCTCGTTCCCAGGCGCTGCGTGGGAACCAGAGA
>NZ_FLUY01000442.1 GCF_900092655.1 Candidatus Thiosymbion oneisti | reverse complement strand
CATCCCGGCAATTATTCGTAGGCCAGGGCCGATCCGGAAAGCGTGCCTTTACGTCCAGATCGGCCCCATTGGCAAATGTACATATCTGCTCGTCTTTCGGGTCATCTCCCCAATCAGGGTGAGCGCGTATAAAGTTGAATGGTAACAAGAAGATAGGGGAAAGTAGGGGGAAACGGCGTTTGGAGTTTCCCCATGACAAGCAACTTTCAAGACTATTTCTCCCACCTGGAAGATCCGCGGGTTGAGCGCAACCAACGTCACGGGTTTATGGATATTCTGCTTCTGGTGATCTGTGCGGTGACCAGTGGTGCTGACGGCTGGGAGGCAATCGAAGAGTTCGGCCAGGCGAAGCTCCTATGGCTACGTCAGTTTGCCCCGTTTGCCAATGGCATCCCGTCTCATGATTGTATCGCCAGCGTGATCTCCCGGCTGTCGGTAAAGGGATTTCAGACGTGCTTTGCGAACTGGACCGAAGCGATCACGCCGGCTACCGGCGGTGAGGTCATCGCGGTGGATGGTAAAACCGCCAGCGGCTCGCGTGATCGCCGGCGTGGGCGCCACGCCCTGCACATGGTCAGTGCCTGGGCCGAGCGCAGTCGCTTGGTCCTCGGTCAGGAGGCAACCGCGGAGAAATCTAACGAAATCACAGCCATCCCTAAGTTGTTGGAGCTGCTGGAGTTGACCGGCTGCATCGTCACCCTCGATGCCATGGGTTGTCAGCGTGAGCTTGCCGCGCAGATCGTCGATCAAGGTGCGGAATACGTGCTCGGGTAGTGGTTAAATTTAAATGCGACCTAATGCTTTGAACTCCACCGTTTTGCCATCCCTGGCCCTGGATTCCGGC
>NZ_FLUY01000031.1 GCF_900092655.1 Candidatus Thiosymbion oneisti | reverse complement strand
GTCGATCGCCCGTACCCGGTTGGTCTCGCTGACATAAGCTTCGACCCGGGGCGGCAACAGGGCTTCCTGAGCTCGGGCTGTGCCTTGCTTGTATCGTCTCGCCATAA
>NZ_FLUY01000192.1 GCF_900092655.1 Candidatus Thiosymbion oneisti | reverse complement strand
ATGTCGGCGGTCCCGGGCCGGCTGGGACCGCCGTCTTTCAGACGGCTTACGGACCCCATCACCAGCTGGCGGCAACGCTCAGAGCAGACGCC
>NZ_FLUY01001364.1 GCF_900092655.1 Candidatus Thiosymbion oneisti | reverse complement strand
GCCTGCGCCGAGCGCAGCGAGGGGGCTTGGGGAGAGGGGGTCAAAGGGCGAAGATCGGTGCCTTTTGCGACACCCTCCTACCCGTGCGGTTCACGCCTCCGCGTGGTGCCATCCTGTAAGACCTGCCGCGCTCACCGAATCCTACGTGCTCAAAGCTCGGCGTAGAGGCGCCCGGGATTGAGCAACCTTTTCGGATCGAACGCCTGTTTGAGGTTGCGGTGAAGGGTCATCAGGGGCGGCGGCAGCGGCTGGAAGACCTCACCATCCCGGTCGCCGCCGCGGAAGCGGGTGGCGTGACCACCGGCCGCGACGGCCGCTGCACGCACGGCCTGCATATCCGGCTCACCCCGATACCAACGCTGTGCCCCACCCCACTCGATGAGCTGCTCTCCCGGCAGATCTAAGTGCGGCGCCGCGGACGGCAGGGACAAGCGCCACAGCTCTGCCTCGCCGGCGAAAAAGTTATGGCCCTGCTCGCGGATGCGGGTACGCCAGAACGCGTCTTGGTCCTTGAGGCTTTCGCCCCCGATGGTCTCCGCGGCCCGAGCGAGGGCCGCTTCGGCGCCGGCAAGGCGGATATAGAGCCGTTTGCCGTCCCAGCAAGTGGCTGTGATGGGCAGTGGGGTGCCGGCCCAGGCGTTCATGAGTCGGATAGCCTCACTCGGGGGTTGCTCTTGGACCAGGGTCCGGTGTGTCGCCGGGATCGGCATCACCTTTAGGCTCACGTCCAACAACAGGCCCAAGGTGCCATAGGCACCGGTCATGAGCCGGGAAAGGTCGTAGCCCGCCACATTCTTCATCACCTCGCCGCCGAAACGCAGGACCTGGCCGCGTCCGGTCAGCACCCGAGCACCTAGCACCAGGTCCCGCGCCGCTCCGGCGTAGGGGCGGGCCGGTCCCGAAAGGCCGCAGGCGATGGTGCCGCCGAGGGTGGCATTCGGTCCCCAGTGAGGCGGCTCGAACGGCAGCATCTGACCTTGTTCTGCCAGGGTCGCCTCAAGGGTCTCCAAGGTGGTCCCGCACAGGGCCGTGACGACCAGCTCCTGGGGCTGATAGTTGACGATGCCGGTGTGGCCGGCCACGTCCAGGGGCTCTCCGGTCGGGGTACGGCCCAACCAGCGCTTGGACCCGCCGCCGCGGATCTCCAGCGGGGTGCCGGATCCGATGGCGGCCAGTACCCGCGTTTGCAGTGCTTTGGTCAAATCATTGTTCATTGTTCGGAGTTCTGTTTGCGCATCGCCATCGCCCTAGAGCTTAGCTCTTCGATGGAAACCGCCGAACCACGCAGAATAGGCTTTTTCATCCTGCGGCCTCCCTACGAACGACCTCTCCAATGGAGTTCCCGTAACTACCAGTGGCGAAGGGAGTCACCGAAATCCATATGGTTAGGCGGAACTTTAACGGTTCAACCTGGACGATTCAATTCTTGCAACGGATGTGACGCCTTGTTGGATACCCCGCGGTCTGATAATGCGCGGAAAGTCCGGGAAGGGAAGCGAACGGAGATGTTGGGGCACGTACTACAAACGGATGTCCCCCGACGAAGATCGAGGCGCAGATTCGTATCGGCTTGCAGCACCGCTACTCGCCTTGTGAGCCAAGACAAATTTGTATTAATTCATAATTGAATTAATACAAATTTATTGTATTATCTCAGTAGTTCTCAGCCCAAAGGCCTGTCAGGAGATCCCGAAATGTCCATACCCGTAGGTAACAAGGCGCAAGGTGGGGACTTTTTCGACCGTGAACGTGAGCGCAAGGACATCTGGCGTTATCTGGAGAGCAATCATATTCTGCTCAGTGGTCCCCGACGCCTGGGCAAGACCTCGCTCCTACAGCGCCTCGCCGAAGAAGCGGATGAACGGGGCTGGCTCACGATGTTGGTGGACGTGCAGGGTATCGACACTGCCGACGCTTTCGTCGCCGAGTTGGATCGGGCCTTTCCCGACGACTCGGTGAAGGGGTATCTGCACGCCGCTGGCGCCAAAATCGATGGGCTGCTCAAACGCTTCAGGAAAGTCGAACTTAAAATCCCAGGTGGCGTGGGTGGTGGTCTGGAATTGCAGGCCCTGCCCGATACACCCTGGGCTATGCCTGCCCAAGATCTGCAAAAAAGGCTCTCGCCCATCCCCGCCTTAATCCTGATCGACGAATTCACCGTCTTGCTGGAGAAGCTGCTGGCCCGGGACCGAGCCGAGACCGAGCGTCTGCTCGGCTGGTTACGGGCCTGGCGTCTGGGCACGGGGGTAGTGTGTCGGTTCGTCTTTTCCGGCTCCATCGGCTTCCATACTCTGCTCGACCGCCACGATTTGGTCACCTCCATCAACGATGCCTATGACTTTCGCCTCGGCCCCTTCCAGCGCCAGGCCGCCCTGGTGATGCTGGCGGAGGAGGCCCGGCGCGAGGGTTGGAAGGCCCTGGAAGAGACCTTGGCGTACCTATGTGAGCGTGCCGGCTGGTTGTCGCCCTTCTATCTCAACCTGCTCCTGACCTCGGCCTTGGATGCGGCACGGGATCGGGAGCTGGAAACCGGCACCGACGACCGGACGCTGAGGCCAGCGGACGTGGACGATGCCTACGACCGCCTACTCGCCAACCGCTCCCGATTTTCCCATTGGTATAAACGCCTGGAGCGGGATCTGCCCCAACCCGAGCTCGGCTACGCCCTCGACACCCTGGCCCACACGGCCCGCTCCGACGCTGGTCTAACCCGGCGTCAACTGCTCAATCGCCTGCAAAGACGCGAGCCGGACCCGGATCTGCGCGCCCGCTGTCTCGACACCGCTTTACTTAAGCTCGAAGAGGACGGTTATCTGGGGAACCAGGGCCAGCGGTTCTTGTTTCTCTCCTTCCCGCTACGGGACTATTGGAAGCGCAACCATGCCTGATTCCCTGGACTCGCCACTACGAGGGGCCGTCAAGTACAACCCCCATCTGTGGGATGATGATGAGCTACGCGCCGTCTTCGTCGTCCGTCATCGGGAGCTCGTCGCCGCCTTGGATCGCATCCGTGCCTGTCCGCTCGGCAAGGTGCCCCAACACCTGCTGATTACCGGCTATCGTGGCATGGGCAAGACCACCCTGCTGCGGCGCATCGCCCTGGCGGTGGCGGACGACTCGGAACTGGCCGCGGACTGGATCCCCCTCACCTTCCCGGAGGAGCAATACACCGTCTCTACCCTGGCCGAGCTCTGGATGAACGTCCTGGACACCCTGGCCGACCGCTTGGAGCGCCAAGGGGCGACACCGGATGAGTTGGCGGATCTGGACGCCGGGGTACGGAAAATCGAGGCACTCTCCCCCGCCGAGCGCGAAGGAGCCGCCCTCGGTCTGTTGCAAGACTGGACAGCGGAGCGGCAACAGCGCCTGTTGCTGCTCATCGACAGCAGCGACCTGCTGCTCACCAATCTGGGCCGGACCGAGGGTTCGCGCGGACGCATCGCCGACGCCGGGGCCACCCCCCTGTGGCGGTTGCGCAAGACCCTCACCCACGACCCCACCATCTTCTGGCTCGGCGCCAGCTACCAGGCCCTGGAGGCCGAGCACCAGTATCAGTATGCCTTTCATGATTTCTTCGAGATCCTGGAGCTGCGGCCCCTGAAGCTGGACGAGATGCGCCAAGCCCTGCTCGCCCTGGCCCGCGTCTTTGGTGCCGGTCCGGGCCTGCGGGACGCGGAGGCGGAACAAGCGATGCAGCACAATCTGGACACCCGCCCGGAACGCCTGCGAAGCCTGCGCACCCTCACCGGCGGCAATCCCCGCACCACCGTCGTCCTGTACGAGCTGCTGGCCGCCGGCTGGGAGGGGGACGTGCACAGTGACCTCAAGGCCCTGCTGGATCTGATGACGCCTCTCTACAAGGCGCGTATGGAGCAGCTCGCGGAGCAGCCCCGCAAGCTGCTGGCCTTGCTGATGGAGCACTGGGACCCCATCGGTGCCGGCGACCTGGCCCGGATCGCCGGCCTCCCACCCACCACCGTCAGCGGTCAGCTCAGCCGGCTCACGGCCGAGGGGCTGGTGGAAAAGGTTGCCTTGGCCGCCACCAGCCGCGCCGGTTATCAGGCCAGCGAGCGCCTCTTCAACATCTGGTATCTGATGCGGTACACACCCCGCCGTACCCGGCGGCGCCTCACCTGGCTGGTGGAGTTCATGCGCCTCTGGTTCAGCGCCGATGACCTGCGGCGCCAGGCCCGGCGCAGCTTGGACCAGCTCCGCGCCGCCCACGCCAAAGACCGGAGTCTGGACTATGCCCTGGCCCTGAGCGATGCCCTGCCGGAGGATTGCGAGGAGCGCCACCTGCTGGAGTGGTCCCTCTATTCCACTGCCCGCCGCCGGGCCAGACGTACCCACCAGGAATTGGCGGCGCTGCTGCCCGAGCTGTTCGATGCCCAGGAAACAGGGCATCCCCTGACCACTGCCGAGGACTATCTGCGGCGGTTCGAGGCCCTGGACGAGCCCTTGAGCCGCTGTCCCCATGCAACCGGCGTGGAGCGGCGGGACTGGATCGCGGCGGTAAAGGGTAGCTTCTCACTGGATCTGGCGACAAAGGAACGGATAGCCGAAATGGCGGCCAACCTTTCCGAACAGGAGTACAAGAAGCTACTCCGGTTTTTTGAAAAGGAAATAGAGAATCCTTCCGAACTCTATTCAAGCGACGATGCCCGCTGGATGCAGGCAAACATTCTAGCTGAAGAGGGGTACGAGGAACTGTATCAGGTTTCTGAAAAAGGAATAGAAGACCGTTCCGAACCTGGTTCAAGCAATGGTATGCGCCGGATACGGACAGCCATTCTGGCCGGGGACTACTTTCCCGACTGTCCCGATCCTAAGGTCGCCTATCGGCAGATCCTCACCGTATTCGGCGAAGCCCCTGGGGCATTCAAGCTGGCCACCGACCGGATGGCCCAACGGCACCAGGATAGCTGGACCGAGAAGCTCTACCGAAAATCCATTGAGTTGGATCCGAACGACGCCCGGCCTTGGAACAGCCTCGGCATTTTGTTGGGAGCCCGCTTGGATCGTCCCGAGGAAGCAGAAACCGCCTTCCGCAAATCCATCGAGCTGGATCCAAAATACGCCTGCCCCTGGAACGGCCTTGGCTACTTGCTGCGAACCGATCTGAATCGTCCCGAGGAGGCGGAAGCCGCCTATCGCAAATCTATTGAGCTGGATCCAAAAGACGCTTGGATCTGGAACGACCTCGGCTACCTGCTCTATGACCACCTGAATCGACCCGAGGAGGCGGAAGCTGCCTATCGCCAAGTTATTGAGCTGGATCCGAAAAACGCCCGATCCTGGAACACCCTCGGCTACCTGCTCCAAGATCACCTGAATCGCCCCGAGGAGGCGGAAGCTGCCTATCGCAAATCTATTGAGCTGGATCCAAAAGACGCCTGGATCTGGAACGACCTCGGCTACCTGCTCCAAGACCACCTGAATCGCCCCGAGGAGGCGAAGACCGCCTATCGCAATGCCATCGAGCTGGATCCGAAAAATGCTCGATCCTGGAACAACCTTGGCAAACTGCTGTGTGACATGAACCGCTTCGAGGAAGCGGAGGATGCCTACCGTAATGTCATCGCGTTGGATCCGGAGAACGCTTGGTCCTGGAATAGCCTTGGTATCTTGCTGAACGTCCACCTACACCGCCTTGAGGAGGCGGAGAATGCTTTCCGCAAATCCATTGAGCTTGATCCGAAATACGCCCCATCCTGGAATAACCTCGGCAATCTGCTATGTGACATGAACCGATCCGAAGAGGCGGAGAAAGCCTATCGCAATGCTATCAGGCTGGATCCGGAGGGTGCCTGGTCTTGGCACAACTTGGGCAAACTCCTACAAGATGACCTGAAACGACCCGAGAAGGCTGAGGCTGCCTACCGTAAGGCCAGCGAGCTGGATCCCGAGTATCCCTACCCACTCACCAATCTGGGCCGATTGCTGGTGGCCCGTGGCGATGCACAGGGGGCGGATGTGGCCTACCGCCGGGTCGGATCTCTGGCCACGAAGCACGCGGGGGATGGGACCAATATCGACTATGTCCACCTGATCCTGCAAGCCCAGCTCTGGCTGGACAATCGGGACGCTGCCGGCCAGGCCTTGGAGCGATTGGCCGCGGCCGCCGCAACGGGAGATAAAAACGCTCTGTTCCGGCTTCAGGAACAGGCCCGGGAGTGCCATGCCATCGGTCGGGGGCCGGCCTTGGCCGATTTGCTGGAGGCCTCCCCCCACGCCGAGTTGTTGCGGCCCATCGCCCTGGCCCTGCGGGCGGCCGACCAGGGGCCGCAGGCCCTGGACGGGGTAGCCGCGGAGATCCGCACCATGGCCGAGGAGTCCCTGAAAGACATCCGGCGCTGATTCCACGCGCGATCGAGGGATCGTGATCGCGACGTGCGATGGGACTGTTTGGAGTACCTGCCTGCCGTCGAACAGGCAGGTCATGCACTCTAGGTGATCGATGCGGTTCGCTGCGCTCACCACATCCTTGTATGTTCTGTTTCCAAGGGAAAGCCAAGGATCGATATAAAGGGATTTGATGAAGCGTACCTGGGAAGCCGTCACATCCTGAGGCCACGAGCCTGAACGTAGATTAGCTCCCTGCCCGCTTCGCCAATACCGGCGAGTATCCGAGGCCTTGAGCCAGTGGCTCTTGAGCCTGCATAAGCAAGGTCGGTAGGCGAGGGTCCTGGGTCGGGGAACCTGGTCGCTATCCTAACGGGTTTTTACTCATAGGAGTGCACCGCTGAGTTGATGGCGAAGACGATCCCGAACAGGATCAACCCGACCACCAGCACCGGGCCGGGGGGTAGGCCCTGCTGCAGGGCGATGGCGATCGTGGCCGGGAACAGCGCCAGCACAAAGGCCCAGAGTCGGGCCGTGCCGCCGCCCGGTCCCTGGGCGTGGCGACCGCGCCGGACCAGCTTGGGGGCCGCTGCCTGCACCAAGCCGTAGCCGATCACCCACAGGGCGAGAAAACCACCCACCTGCATGAAGCGCCATTCGAGGACCGCGACCAAAAACACCGGCAACCCCACGACGAACTAGACGTCCCGGGCGCCGAACAGGAAGAGCCGCGCCGCCGACAACCAATTGATGGCCGGTTTGGGGGAGAAGACCTGGGTGAATTTGGGCTTGGACTTCATCTTACCCACGCCTGTGGGGAGCATGACTGCGGTGACGATCAGTACAACAGAAGCATCCCGGCCAGCGTCGCCAGGGCGCCGCGAAAGCCGATCCATTCCAGCAGGGCGGCGCCTGTGAAGGATCCGCCGCCCTTGAGCACATTCTTTGACCCGGTCAGCACCGCGACATATTTGAAGAGCCTAGACTCACCGCCGTCACCGGTCAGGGCCTTGACGCTGGCCTTCACGGACATCTTGTTCAGATCCTTGGCGATACCCGATAGGACCTGGGCGAGCATCACGTAGGGCACCGTGAGCCAGACATCCGGCACCGTGAGCATGGCCAGCGCCGCTACCTGCGTCCCCATACTGATCTGCATAGTGAGATTGAGTCCGATCCGTGCCCCCAACCAGCCCCCCACCAGGTTGGTGACGACGCCGAAAAATTCGTAGAAGAGGAACAGCATGGCCACCTCCAGGGCTGAGTAGCCCAGGAGGTGGAAGTAGAGCACCACCAGCATCCGGATGGCGCCGTCGGTGATGGTGAAGGCCCAGTAGCCACCGGTGACGATCAGGTAATTGCGGGTGTTCCGGTCCATTGCGATTAAACACCGAGGTCGGCGATCTTGCGCGCCAGCTCCGTCATGCGATTCACATAGCCCCACTCGTTGTCGTACCAGGCCAACACCTTTACCAGAGTCCCGTCGATGACCAAGAGGGTGTCGCAAAAGCCCCTCTCCCGCCGGGAGAGAGCCTGCGCCGAGCGCAGCGAGGGGGCTTGGGGAGAGGGGG
>NZ_FLUY01000150.1 GCF_900092655.1 Candidatus Thiosymbion oneisti | reverse complement strand
ATTCAACCACTACCAGCTGAAGCTGGTAGATTGTGCCGCTAAAGCGGCTCGGCGGACTAAACCGCCGACTGAAGAGAATCCATCTGAAGATGGAGGTTTTTAACCTCTATCCGCCTTCGGCGGACTGAAGTTTTTT
>NZ_FLUY01000305.1 GCF_900092655.1 Candidatus Thiosymbion oneisti | reverse complement strand
GAAACATTATCCTGGAATGATTTAGGACTTTCAGTCCAGGGGGCAACCTATGCACTTTAGTGCATAGTGGTTGAGTCTTGACAGGACCGCGTCCCCCCATGTCACCAGGAACAAGTTCGCTGGGCTTTTCCCATGAAATCCCGTCGTCAAACGATTTGGTGACCCACGTCCTCCAGTGATCGCAACGGCAACCTTCCTTGAAAAAGAGCATGGTTGGGCTATCTCGTGGCGCAAAAAGAACTGGATTCCAGTGTGGTGAGTTGCAGGTTCTTGCCCACTGCATGGGCTGGCTTCATCTTCCACTTGGGTCACGGATTGCACCGTAGATGGAAACATCGACCGCCCCTTCTTTCGCCCCGGCAAACCATGCGGCCAAGTAACTTCCATCCGTCAGTCGAAGAAGGATCGAAGCGTGGGACTGGCCGAAAGTGCCGGGCTCGAAAATTCGAGCTTGGTGCTTAAGTCTTAATTTCATACTACAAACTGCCCTCTTCTCGTCTCTTCTCGTAACCCCATTATTCCCTGGCCCAACATGCAAAGAAACAAAATGGGAACAAAATGGGTGTCCTTTTCTTACCTGAACCGCGCTGTCTGGTGCCCCAAAGCTACAACCGCTAGTCTACTCTGCCAAACGCTGGTGTACTGTCGCGCATTTCATCTGATCTCTTCAGCGCCAACGACGAAGCTCAGTGGCACCAAACACGAAGCGGCATTTGCGCGATCATGCCGAAGGCATACGCAAAAAGCTGCGTAGTGTTTGGTGTCCGCTGGAGCGTTGTGTTAGGCGATTTACTTGATATTTCTGAATTCATCAACGGACATACTCAGTATTTTAAGCAATTGCCTCTCAACACCAGGAGAAATGTCTTTTGAGCCATGGTTAGATACCGGAAAAGTATTTTTGCCATCAGAAAATGGGCACCTTGCAAAATTGCCTGCGTGGTGAGCTAAGCGAGGGTAAAATCACGCCAGTCCAAAATGAATGCTCATC
>NZ_FLUY01000038.1 GCF_900092655.1 Candidatus Thiosymbion oneisti | reverse complement strand
GCGGGAGCGGACAAGCCGGCGTTCCCACCTGTCTGCGTGCGGCACGCACAGGCAGGCGCTGGAGCGTGGGAACGAGCGC
>NZ_FLUY01000232.1 GCF_900092655.1 Candidatus Thiosymbion oneisti | reverse complement strand
CCCCGCGCTGGCCCGCAAGCTGGAAGCACTCAAGGAACGCCAAGCGCGTCAGCAAGCGCAACTCAAGCCGTTGGAGGAAAGCGGTGAGCCCCAGTTTTCCCGGACTGATCCCGATGCGCGCGCTTTGAACAAGGG
>NZ_FLUY01001223.1 GCF_900092655.1 Candidatus Thiosymbion oneisti | reverse complement strand
TGTCGGCCCCTGGGACCGCCGACATTCTGTCGGCCTCTGGGATCGCCGACATTTTCTCGTTCCCATGCGCTGCGTGGAAATCAGAGACCGGGAGAGGGGCTTTTACGACACCCTCGGAGGGAGAGGGGGTATAGCGACCAGTGCCGTTGGTTATGTTACAACTTATATATTAACCACTACCCCCACCGGATAGGCTCATGCAGCCCACCCTACGGGTCTGGCTCGCCGAGCCGCGACTCGAGTCAGCGCGGAAAAGGGCCGCAATTGGGACCTGAGAAGGATAAATGTCAACAGCTCCCGGTGTCTCACCAGTCTTTCTCTACCGGCTCGTAGCCGCGGTGCCGTTGTCTGGCGCGCTGCTCCCGGCGCTGGGCCTCCCGGTCGCGTATGCCCTGCAGGAGTTGGCCCGCATCGCCCGGCGCCGGCTGGGGTTCGGTGCCCTGTTGGTCTTGGTCGGCCGGCTGGGATCCTTGCTGCTGCTGGTCCTGCTGGTCCGCTTGGGATTGGTCCGGTTGCTCCTGCGGCGGTGGCTGCAGGGCGGCGAGGGCGGCGGCCAAGGCCTCCACGGCTTGCCGTTGGTGGTCGCGGATGGCCTCGAAGGTTGGGGGCTCTGCGGCGATGGCTTCCGCGGCCTGGTCCATGTGGTCACGGGCGCTCGTAACCTGATCGGCGGCTTGCCCCAGGCGTGCCTGCTGTTCCTGGGCTTGGTGGGCCGCCTGTTCCTGGAGATTTCCTTGGGGAGGGTCTTCCTGGGTCTCTGGCGGAGGGGGAAGGGGTTGTTCGGCCTGTTGTTCCAGGGCCTCGGCGATACTGCCGGCCGTCTCGGCCAAGGCCCTTTGCTCCGGGGCGATGGGGCCGAAGCGGCGGGTGATTTCCTCCGCGGGTTCGGTGGCGGCCAATACGGCCGTCTCCTCGGTACGGTCGCCCAGATCGATCTGGCGCCGCAAGGTCTCGCGCAGGTGGTCGATCACCGAAAAGAAGAGGCGACGCAGATCCGCCACCCGGCTCAGGGTGAGATCGACAGATTGCCGCACCCGGTCCATGGCGCTCGCCAGCTCCGGATCGCCGGTTGGGAGCTTCTCCGCGGTGGCCTCTGTGGCTATCAGGTCTTCCAGGGCCTGTTGCATCGCCTTTTCCGCCTCAACACGCAGGGCGTCGGCCTGCTCCAGATACCGACGCTCGGTCTCCAAATCGGCGGGGGCCGGCGGGGTGGGAACGGCCGGGTCCGGGGCCTGGGGAGCGGTGGTCGCCTGAGGATCTCCGGCCTGCGCTGATCTGGCCTGCTCCTCCGCATCCAGTGCTGTGCCTAGTTGATCGAGGATGGCGGCGCTGACGCGCCGTAGACGCTCGCGATTGCCGGCCTGTAGCTCGCGGGCGACGGGGAGGTATTCCGAACGGTCCGCGGCCGGGTCATCCGGTGTCGCAACCTCCTCGCCGGGCCCCGAATCCGAGGCCGCGACCGCTTCCCCGGGTGCGATCAAGGCGGCGATGCGTTGCTGGTCCTGGTACAGCAGCTCTACCAGGCGTTTGAGCTCCAGGAAATGCTCGCGGGCGGCGACCAGCTTGGCTACCCCGCCGCGTTGCAATTCCAGGGCCTTGCCCGGACGTTCCGCCTCCAGATCGGCAAGCGCTCTCTGGAAGTCTGCTCGCGCCGCGCCGATCAGGGGTGTTGCCGCCTCCAGCCGGCGCCGGAGCTGGGCCTGCTGCTCGGGAGAGTCAGCGAAGTCCTCTGCCTGGTCGGCAAACGGGCCAACCACTGGCGTCTCCTTGGCCTGGGCCAGGCCGGCGTTGAGGCCCGAATGGAGCTCGCCGGTACGCGCCTCCAGGACGGTTTGGGTCTCGCCCAGATAGTCCACTGTCAACCAGGCCGGTGCGGGTTGTCCGGGCTGTGTGTCGAGGGCGACCTTGTGGCCCGTTTGACGCATGAGCTCCAGGCCGTCGGTGATGAGTGCATCCAGGCGCGCCACCGGACCGAGTAGCTGGTCGCGGGCGCGCTTCAAATCGCCCAGGGCGGCGGCGACCCGGCGGTAAGCGCGCTTGGCCGCCAAGCGACGCAGCTGGCCGCGGGCCTGGCCCATGCGCTCCCGTGCCCGATGCAAGTGGCTCAACAGCTGTTCGAGCTGGGCCCGGCGGACGGCCTCTTGGGTGCTGCGCTCCTCATCCGGTTTTGCCTGGAGACCGGCTTGCTCTTGACCTGCGGTCTCGCTCAGGCGCTCGGCCTGGGTGAGCAGCTCCAGCTGGCCGGTGGCGAAGGTGCGCAGGGTACGACGGGCTTGCTCGGCGGCATTGGGATCGTCCTGCAGATCGGCGAGGTCGATACCCCGTCCCAGCTCGGTCAGAAAGGTACGTTGCCCTTCGATGAGCTGTTCCAGGCGAGCAGCGAGGTCCTCCTCGCCATGCTGTGCGAGGTGGTCGGCCAGGACGAGCGCACGCCGCAGCACCAGCTCCAGATTAAGGCGCGATGCCGCATGTTCCGGCCGCAGGGCACTCGCCTCCCGGAACCAGTCGGCCGCCCGCTGCAGGGCCTGGAGTGCTGCCCGTGGCTCCTGGTCGAGGGCGGCATTGGCGCGCTTGACCTCTACCCAGCCTAGGTTGTAGGTGGCGCGAAAGCGGGCCTCGCCGTCGGTTCCTGCTCCGGTTCTGGCCCCGGCACGCACGGCCTCGAAGCCGCGCGCCGCGGCCTCGAGCTCGCCGGCATTCAGATCGGTGAGGGCTTGGTTGTAGGTGGTGCGCAGGTCCGCTGGCTCATCCTTGGCGTCTGCAGGCGGTGTGCCGTCCGTAGGAGGCTCGGTTGTCTGGGTGGGGGAGGGGAGGGATGCCTGTCCCAGCGCGGCGGTCGGCTCGGTATTGGCCGTCTGGGCCCGGAGCTCGGCCGGGGCCAGGGTACCGCCGATTCCTACTGCCAAGAGGCCTACGGCGATCAGCATCTTAAAGCGGTCATTCATTTGGAAGATCTTTAGAGCCACGAATGGACACATATATTACTCATGAATAGTTTGTATTTATTCGTGTTTATTCGTGGTTCTATTCAAGAAGCCAGGTTCAATTTCCGCTCGATGTCGGGGTTCGTTCCTCACCCCAATCTACACGGGCCTGTTAGCCGATGTTCTTTAGATCCAACCGTTTAACATAGACAAGACGATGACCTAACATATCCACGGCAGCTTGTGATTGCTCCAATGGAATATAGCCTAATAATGGTTCATATTCACCGTTCTCCGGCTCCATTTTTATAAATATAACTTCCGTGAAAATAGGCTTGAACCCTTCTATCTGCATCCTGACCGGACCGCACACGCTTCCCGTTTCTGTCTTTTGGGGCGCAGTCTCTAATTCGACGGTTCGAATCTCTTCGAGATCGCCCAGCCTTTCTTTCCATTCGACGGGTAATATCATATGTGAAGCGCCGGTATCCACCAGGGCATCGATTCGAATCTTTTTTTCTTTGTCTTCGAGATTTGAAATTGTCAGTGATACGATTATGCGTCCCATAACTACCTCCGTATTTGTTTGTTTTTTTACGGCTAACACCATATATCGCCGGGAGCAAAAAGCAGAACAAGGCGCGAGCGGTTCTTTTTACTTTTTTGCCGGGCAATTGTCCTTCCAGCAACTCCCCTTCAGGTATAGAGATAACCGCATTCTCGCTTTGATACTCTACATAGATGTGCGGTAGGCTATGCTGCCGATTATCCAAAAACATCATTATTTTTAGAGTGAATCGATGTATCGGAAGTTCCATGTCAGGAGTTCGTGTCTATTCGTGGTTCCATTCACGGTCTGCTGCCCGCTGGGGATCACTGCCGCGAGCAGGCACAGCAAGGCGCAGAGCAGGGGCCACTGGAAGACATCGTTGCGGATCTGGTAGCTGCCGCCGGTGAGGCGACCGCGAGTCAGGTTGGCGATATGGCGTTCGTAGATGGATTCCAGATCTATCGCCCCGGTGCCGGCCGGGATGTAGGCGCCGCCGGTGACCAGGGCCATCTCGCGCAGCAGGTCGCCATCCAGGCGTGAGCGCACCGGGTTGCCGTCGGCGTCCCGCACCAGGGTGCGCGCCCCGGTGCGGGGGTCGGTGATCTGGATTTCGCTCCCGGCCTCGTCGCCGAAGCCGATGGCGAGGATGCGCACGCCCCGCTCGGCGGCCGTCTTGGCCGCCTCCAGGGGGAAGGAGTCGTGGTCTTCGCCGTCGGTGATCAGGAGGATCGAACGGGATACCTCGCCAGCACCGCGGTCCCGGAATCCCGCCAGGGCTTTACGGATGGGCTCTTCGAGCCGAGTGCCCCCGCGGGTGACGCTGTGGGGGCCAGCCTTGTCGAGCACCAGGCGCAGAAAGCTGAAATCCGGGGTCAGGGGCGAGAGTACGGTAGCCCGACCGGCGAAGGCGATGAGCCCCACCTGGTCCCCATCGAGATAACTCAGCAGGTCGCGGAGCTCGGCTTTGGCCCGTTCGAGCCGATTGGGGGCCACGTCCTCGGCCAGCATAGAGCGCGAGACGTCCAGACACACCATGATCTGGGCCCCGACCCGCGGCGTAGAGACAAATTGGGCCCCCCATTGGGGACGCATCAGGGCCAGGGTCAGAAACAGCCCACACAGCCCGAGGAAGATCAGGCGTAAAGCGCGACGCAGGGGGGTGGTGCGCAATACCAGCCGCGACTGCAAAGGAGCGGCGACGAAGCGGTCCAGATCGCCCTGGCCGCGGCGTTCGAGCCAGGCGAGCAGGGCGATGAAGGCCGCCACGGCCCACAGCAGGTGGACCCAGTGGGTTGCGGCGAAATGGAGTCCATTCACGGCAACCTCCGCAGCAGGGTCCCCGACGCCAGACCGGCCAGGGCGATCAGTATCAGGGCGGTGAGCGCGAACCCGGCGTAGTGCTCCCGATAGCGCAGGTAGCGGACTTCGGTGATCTTGGTGCGCTCCAGGTCGTCGATCGCCCGGTAGGTGGCAGCCAGGCCCTCGGCATCACGGGCATGGAAATAGGCCCCCCCGGTGCGTTGGGCGATCTCCTGCAGGGTCTTCTCGTCCATCTCGACTAAGGCGCGCCGCAGGTATTGGCGGCCGTCCGGTCCGGTTACGGGTATCGGGGCATAGCCATTGGTGCCGGCGCCGATGGTGTAGACCTTGATGCCGTGCTCGGCGGCCAGCGCCGCGGCCTGCAGGGGATCGAGCTCACCGGCGTTGTTGACCCCGTCGGTGAGCAGGATGACAACCTTCGATTGGGCCTCGGCGTCGAGCAGGCGCTCCACGGCCAGCCCCAGGCCCTCGCCGATGGCCGTCGCCGCTTCCGAACGCTCGTGCGCCACCTCGATCTGATCCAGGATATTCAACAGATTGCCGTGGTCCAGGGTGAGCGGACAGGCACCGTCGGCATAGGTCCCGAACACCACCAGCCCGATCAGATCGTCCGGCCGCCCCTGGCCCGCCTCGCCGCCGAGTACGAACTCCCGGAAGACCCCCTTGAGGGCCTGCAACCGGCTGACGCTGTAGTCCCCGGCCACAAAGTCGCGCGCATCCATCGAGCCCGAGCGATCCAAGGCCATGAGGATGGCGATGCCCTCCCGCTCGACCTCGGTGGTCTCGTCGCCGGTGCGCGGTCCGGCCAGGGCGACGGCCAGGGCCAGGGTCGCCAAGGCCAACAGCCCGGCCGGCAGCGGCGCCAAACGCACACGCAGGGCCGTCGGGGCGCGGTCCGGCAACGCCAGGCTGGCATAGGTGATCCGCGCGGGGATGCGGCTGGCCAGCAGATAGACCAGCGGTGCCAGCAGCCCGACGAGCAGAAACAAAGGATCGCGGAATTCCCAGGTCATTATGTGATTTTTGCGCTTAATGGAAAAGGTTCCGGATGCTCGATGATTTCCTGAGACAAATCTACGTCGATGTCGGGCCAATAATAGTGTCCTGGAGCATGTTCTTCTACGTTGATAATTGAGCTTATTGTTTGTTCTCTGAACCATGGGAAATCATCATATGAGATAAAAAACTCTCTATTATGAGCGAAAAGCCATAATCCTTCTCCAGAACGTTCCGGATGCTCGTTTCTCATGCTAGGCTCGCTCACAAAGCTTCCACCTCTTCCGGCGTCAGTTGCGTATATTTCATGATCTTTTCCGTGGGTTCGCCGGCCTGCTTCATGATTTTTGCCGTCGCTTTTTTCCCTTTTTCCATACCCTCCTCCCTGCCCTCTTCCCTGCCCTCCTCTATACCTTTTTCTATACCCTTTTCCAGGCCCTCTTCCAGACCCTCTTTCTTTCCTTCCATGCGTCCGTCAAAGAAGGAGGAGCGGTACATGCTGGCCTGGTAACGTAACTCTTCTCTATGCCATTCGTAAGATCGCCGTTCTTCTTCCCCTAGATGCATGATGTCCAGAATCTCTTTTGCCCTGGCCAAGCCCTTGGCCCGAAACCCTTCAGCGATCTCTCCGTTTTTCAGAAAATAGATCCACTCGTCCAGGGAATCTCTGGCAACATCATCGAATTGGTTGACCTTGAGAAGATAGTATTCAGGATAGAGTTCATGGGGGTACTGTTTACCGAAGAGCTCCTGTTGTTTGTTGTTCAGCCGCAGCTCATCGTGGTAATGGATCCCTCGGAATTGAGTTTTTCCATGATAAACATAGTCCTCGCCGTGTCCCAGATCGAAGTACAGGATATTGATGGAGATCACCTTGACGATATTTGCATAGGGTTCCGCTTCGGCAATATGCTCGGTAATGGCTTTGGCGGTCGCAAACAGGATCCGTTGGAGGTAATCGAATTCCCTTTCGTATTGGATCTCGATGAGGATGATTTCCTGTTTCCGATTTCGGACTTTCATATCCACACGATTGGATTTGTCGCGGGCGCTGTCGCGGTTGCTCTCGCTTTCGAGGATCTCCAGGATCTCGATATCTTCCTTCAGCAATTCCGACAAAAAGCCTTCCAATACTTCGTAATTGGCCTTGCTCCGCAGTAAGCGTTTCAGCGCCCAATCGAAGCTGACGAGTTTTCTTTTGTTCATTGCTGGTGAACCTATTTCGACCTATTTGTGTTTATTCGCGTTCATTTGCGGCAAAAAGGGTAAGTCCCAGGTACGGGGCATGGCCCGTTCCTCCGGCTCTCCTGCGGCGCGGGTCTGTTCCAGGAAGCGTCCGGCCGCGTCCAGTATCTCCTCGATGTAATCCGCATCGGGCAGGTAGCGGGCGAATTTCACCTGGTCGGCGCGGCGTAGGAAGTCGCGCAGGAAGCCTTGGTGGGCCTGGTTCAGGTCCGGCGATCCCGCCGCTACGTCCAGGAACTCTTCGGTGGTGAACTCCGGGGCCTGGAGGCCGAAGCGGTCCTCCAGGTAGTGGCGCACCAGGTCGGAGAGCTCCACGAAGAAGGCGTCCACCGCTGCTGCGCCTTCGGGCCTGGGGCGGGCCATCAGGGCCTTGAGCCGGGCGCTCGCGCGCTCGTGGGCGCTCGCCCGGCGCGCCTTGGTCCGTGCGCCGAGCCACCAGCGTCCCCCCCAGGCGGCGACGAGGACCACTGGGAGCAGCAGGAGCCAGACCCAACCCTTAGCGGTGTCTGAGGCGCCGAGCGGTGCCAACTCCCCTAGGGGCGGTTCGAGGGCCTGGTCGGCGACCTCCTCCGGCAACACCGACCGCACCTGGAAATCGAGCCGCTCGGTCAGGATCTCATAGGTATCCTCGCCCTCCGGGGCTGGGCGCATCCCGGCGCGGCGATCGACGAACTCGATGGCGAGGGTTGGGATGTACTGGGGTCCGGACATAGGCGCGCTCAAGACATAGCGCTGGGTAGCCAGGGTGCGCCCGTCCCCGTCGATGCTGTCGCGGGGCACGAAGTCGCGGATGGCGAAGCGGTCCAGGGACTGGCCGAACTCGGGCATGAGCAGCTCCACGCCGGCCTCTGCCGTTACCTCCAGGCGCAGGGTCAGGGGATCGCCGATCCTGGGCTCCGCCGGCTCCAGGATCACCCGGGCGGTCACGGGTCCGCGCTCGGAACGGCGTTCGAGAGTTGCGGGCGACTCTGTGGCAGCCGGATCGGTCGGCTCCGCCTGTGCCCAGGTCGGCCGGACCCCGGCGAAGGTGCAGAGGACCAAGATGAGGGCAATACTCGTTACCCGTGAATGGTGTGGAATAGGAATGCCTTTTTTGCCGCAAATGAACGCGAATAAACGCAAATCGGTCGAGATGTAATCGTTCAACCCCCACCTCGTCATTCCGGCAGGGATTGCCGGAATCCAGTGCCATGGATGGCAAAAACATTGGGAGTTTGAACGGTTACGTCGAGATCGGTTCGCCATCATCGACAGTTCTTGGTCCGGTTACGTGTATTTGCGGCCATTTGCGTTGATTTGCGGCTAAATTTTTCGCAACTCACCGGCGCATCCTACGCTCGCGCATGCGGAAGAAGCGGATCAGGGGATCGACCACCGAGCCCGCGGCGTCGATATGGATAAAGTCGATCCCACGGGCGCGCAACCGCCGCTCCAGGGTTTCGATACGCTCGCGCGCCGCCCGTTCCAGCTCGCGTCGAAAATCTGCCGCGCCCGTGTCATAGAGTCGGGTCTGCCCAGTCTCCGCGTCCTGCAAGGCGACCAGACCCACACTGGGCACCGCGAGCTCCCGGGGGTCGGTGATCAGGACCACGATGACGTCGTGCTTGCGATTGGCAGCGGTGAGGGTAGACTCGAAATCCTCATCGAGGAAATCGCTCACCACAAAGCAGACGGCGCGGCGCTTCATCACCGAGCGGAGAAACTCCATCGCCTGACCGATGTCGGTCGACCGCCGTGCAGGACGCAGGTGCCGGCTCCGAAAATCCCAGGCGGCCGCTCGGTGCAGGAATTCCCGGAAGTCGTGCAGCCGTGTGCGCAGCTTCTCCATCGATTTGCCGGCAGGATGCCGGCGCTCCGACCCACGCAGCCTCCCGTCAGGGGTCGTCTCCTGGCGGAACTCGGGTGCCTCCTCACCGTGGGCCAGCACCTGCCGGACCACGCGCAGGGCATGTTTCTGGCCCTTGCGCGGGGGGATGTAGTGTTCGATCCCACCGTGGAACAGGAGCAGCCCCACCTTGTCGTCGTTGCGAATGGCCGAGAAGGCGATCAGGGCGCAGAACTCGGCCGCCGCCTCGCGCTTGGAGCGCGTCTGCGAGCCGAAATCCTGACTGGCGGAGACATCCGCCATCAACATCAGGGTCAGCTGGCGCTCCTCGACATAACGCTTGACATAGGGCTGGCCGGAGCGGGCGGTGACATTCCAGTCGATGGATCGCACGTCGTCACCCGGCAGATACGGCCGCACCTCGTCGAACTCGATGCCGCCCCCCTTGAATACGGAGACATACTCCCCGGCCAGCACGTCGGCGACCTGACGGCCGGTGCGGACCTGGATCTCACGTACCCGGCGAATGATCTCTTTGGCAAGCATTGCTCCATCTTAACCACGAATGAACACGAATAGACACGAATTCGTGTTCATTCGTGTCCATTCGTGGTTCCAGAGAGAAACATGACCGGCATGAACAGCGATCATTATTCGCTGGCCCTGGGTTCAGGGGACAAGTACGGTATCCAGGATGCGCCGGATGATGTCCTCCGGCACCATGCCTTCCGCCTCGGCCTCGTAGCTCAGCCCTATCCGGTGGCGCAAGACGTCGGGGGCCAGGGTCTTGACATCGTGTGGCGTCACATAGCTGCGGCCTTGTAGGAAGGCGTGGGCCTTGACACCCAGCATGAGCCAGATGGAGGCGCGCGGGCTGGCGCCATGCTCAATCATCCCCTCGATGCCGGGCACGCTGCTCCCAGCGTTGGACTGGCCGACGGCCTCGGGCCGGGTGGCGTGCACGATGGCGACGATATAATCGCGCACCTTCTCGTCCACGAAGACATCGGCCACCGCCGCCCGCGCCGCGGCGATATCCTGGGGGTGGGCAACTACCATGACCTCCGGGATCGGTTGACCGCTCGCCATGCGGTCCAGGATCCGCCGCTCCTCCTCCTGCGACGGATAGCCGACCTTGACCTTCATCATGAAGCGGTCGACCTGGGCCTCGGGCAGGGGATAGGTGCCCTCCTGCTCGATGGGATTCTGGGTCGCCAGCACCAGGAAGGGCTCCTCCATGCGGAAGCTGTGACCACCGATGGTGGCCTGGCGCTCCTGCATCGCCTCCAGCAAGGCCGCCTGAACCTTGGCCGGGGCACGATTGATCTCGTCGGCCAGGACCAGGTTGGAAAAGATCGGGCCCTGCTTGACGCTGTAGGTGCCTTCCTTGGGATTGAAGATCTCGGTGCCGATCACGTCCGCCGGCAACATGTCCGGCGTGAACTGGATACGCGAGAAGCCGGTATCGATGGCCTTGGCCAGGCTGTGTACCGTCAGGGTCTTAGCCAACCCCGGCAGCCCCTCCAGCAGCACGTGCCCCCCGGTCAGGAGACCCGTCAGGAGGCGCAGCACCATGGTGTCCTGGCCCACCAGGACCTTGCCCACCTCATTGATCAGAGTGGTCCCGAGCCGGGCCTGTTGCTGGGTGCCGGCGTCTGCGGCGTTGGTACTCATCGTCTTGTATCCTTAGCGTCAGTTCTCTTAGACAGTCTCTTACCTTTGGCCGGGCCTGTCAGCACTCTCGGAGGCCGAGTGCCAATCTTTAAGAAAAATCCTGTCTTGGTCAAGCTCTGTCGGTCGCCGGCAGTGTAGACTGGGCTGTACCCACCGGCGATTCACCCCACAGGAGGCGGATAGGATCGACCCCCCGTGGTTGCCCCAATCGCAACCACGAATGGACGCCAATTCATGTCCATTGGTGTGCATGCATGGTGCTACGATATCCTGGAGGTGAGGAACGAATCCCAACAGTTTCAATCCGCAGATTACACAGATTCTCGCAGATTCATGAACATGTATAAGATACTTACACTAAACAATATTTCCATTGCCGGTCTCGACCGACTGCCGCGGGATCGATATGAGGTGGCCTCCGAGATCACACACCCGGACGCCATCTTGGTGCGCTCTGCCAACATGCACGACATGAAGGTCCCGGAGACGGTCCAGGCCATCGGCCGTGCCGGCGCCGGGGTCAACAATATCCCCATCGCGCGCATGACCGAGCGCGGTGTGCCCGTGTTCAATGCCCCCGGTGCCAATGCCAATGCGGTGAAGGAACTGATCATCGCCGGCATGCTCCTGGCGGCCCGCAACATCCCCCAGGCTTGGAGCTTTGCGCGCGGTCTTACGGGGGACGATGCCGCCATCCAGCAGGCCGTGGAGAGCGGCAAGAAGCGGTTCGCGGGCTTTGAGCTTCCGGGCCGTACCCTGGGTGTCGTTGGCCTCGGGGCCATCGGCGTCGAGGTAGCCAATGCCGCGCGTGCCCTCGGTATGAAGGTGATCGGCTATGACCCGACCATTACGGTGCGGCGGGCCTGGCAGCTCGAGTCCGAGGTAGGGCAGGCCGCCAGTGTGGACGATCTGGTCCGACGCGCGGACTTCGTCAGCTTCCATGTGCCGCTGACGGACGAGACCCGGGGCATGATCAACGCCGAGCGCCTCAAGCACATGAAGGCCGGCGGGGTGCTGCTGAACTTCTCGCGCAACGGTATTATCGATGACGCGGCGGCCGTAGCGGCCCTGGATGCGGGGACCCTCTACACCTACGTGTGCGACTTTCCGAGCAATCTCCTGAAGGATCATCCACGGGTGGTTACGCTGCCGCACATCGGTGCCTCCACCCACGAGGCCCAGGAGAATTGCGCCCGCATGGTCGCCGATCAGGTCCGTGAGTGGCTGGAGGACGGAAACGTCCATAACTCGGTGAACTTCCCGGAGATTAATCTTCCGCGCAACGGGGGCTATCGCCTGGCCGTGGTCAACAACAATGTCCCCAATATGGTGGGGCAGATCTCCACCGACCTGGCGTCGGTCGGGCTCAATATTCTGGACATGCTCAGCCGGTCTCGGGACACGGTGGCCGTGACCCTGATCGACGTCGATCGGGAGCCTCCGGCAGAGACCCTGACCAAGATCCGAGCCATCGATGGGGTGCTCTCGGTACGCTGCCTGGGTTGTTCGAAAAACGGTCATGAGCAGTGAGGACCCGCTTTCCCGTATCCGCGAGCGCATCGACGCCCTCGACTGGGAACTGCTGCATCTGATCAGCGCGCGCGCGACCCTCGCCAGGGAGGTGGCGAACGTCAAGGTTGCCAACGGCGACCGAAAATTCTACCGCCCCGAGCGGGAGGCGGCGGTCCTGCGTCGCATCAAGGAACAGAATCCGGGCCCCCTGGACGGAGAGGAGATCACGCGGTTGTTCCGGGAGATCATGTCCGCCTGCCTGGCCCTGGAGCAACCCCTGGCCGTGGCCTTTCTGGGGCCGGAGGGGACCTTCACCCAGGCCGCCGCCCTCAAGCATTTCGGTCAGTCGATACAGGCCGTTCCCGTGGGTGACATCGCCGACGTCTTTCGGGAGGTCGAGGCCGGGTCCTGCTCCTACGGCGTGGTGCCGGTGGAGAACTCCACCGAGGGCGTGATCAGCCATACCCTCGATCTGTTCATGGGCTCGCCCTTGAAGATCGCCGGCGAGGTGACCCTGCGCATTCATCATCATCTGATGAGTCGGGAGCCGGACCTGGCGGACATCCGCACCCTATTCTCCCATCAACAATCCCTGGCCCAATGTCGCGGTTGGCTGGACCACCACCTGCCGGGTGCCGAGCGGATCGCGGTGGGCAGCAACGCGCAGGCCGCGGACATGGCCGCAGCCCAGGCCGGTTCCGCGGCGGTGGCGGGGGAGTCGGCAGCGGAGATTTACGGACTTGAGGTCCTGGCGCGCCGCATCGAGGACGAGCCGGGCAACACCACGCGCTTTCTAGTGATCGCCAAGGAAGATTCACCCGCCAGCGGGCGCGACAAGACGAGCCTGCTGCTCACCTGCCGCAACGAGCCGGGTGGCCTTTACCGGATGCTCAACCCTCTGGCGGAGCACCACATCAGCATGACCCGAATCGAGTCCCGCCCCTCGCGGCGGGGCATTTGGGACTATGTCTTCTACATCGACATCCTCGGCCATCGAGATGAGGCGCTCGTCGGAAAGGCCCTGAAACAGTTGGAGGGCGCGTCGCTCTACTTCAAGATACTGGGGTCGTATCCGGAAGCGGTACTTTAGGGAAATCGGTAGTGGTAAACTTATAAGTGAAAAAGTAGAGCGATTCATCCTTTTGATCCCCTCTCCCCAACCCTCTCCCGGAGGGAGAGGGGGCATAGCGGCCAGTGCCGTTGGTCATGTTCCAACTTAGATGTTAACCACTACCGGGAAATCAAAGGTAAGCGCGTTGGTCAATGCGGTTCAGGCAACGCGGCGGTCGGCGGGGCAGGGGCGCGATTGCCGATGGGTTCCGGTTGGATCGGCTTGATGCTTCCCCAATATTTACAGCTCGGACATTGCCAGTGCAGCCGGCGGGCGACGAAACCACAATGCTCGCACTGATGATCGGGCTGGCGTGAACGCAGATGTCCAACCACAGCCAGGGTTGCATCAAAAGCGGCCCGAGTTTGGGCATCGTCCGTCAGCTTCGGCCCATAAAGCTCCAGCAGGCGTTCGAGGCCGGCCAGATCGGCCTGTCCGGTGATATGTTCGATGAGAAAGGCAATGGCGGCTTCATTTCCTTCCCTGTCTAGGATCACATCGGTAAGCGTCATCGCCAACGCGGGGCTGGGGTATGCGCGATACAGGCGCTTGAGCTCGCTGAGCTCATCCTCCAGACCGCTGCGGCGATAGGTGTCCACCAGCTCCGACAGAATTTCCGGTTGGAATTGGGAGCCCTGCCGGGCAAGGCGGTGATAGAGTGCCACCGTTGCTCGGGAATCGCCTCGGCTCATCGCCATCCGGGCCTGGAGCATGGTCGCCCGTATGCAGTCGGAATCCATCGCCTGGGCGCGGCTCAGATGGGTGGCAGCCTGCTGTCCGTTCCCGGCCTTCAGGGACTCCTCGGCCAGCTCGCAGTGGTACTGGGCGCTTTCGGCGCCTACCGATTCCCCGGTGAGCAACCACAGCTGCTCGGCAACCTCCAGGCAACGTGCCCAATCCTTCTCCTGCTGATAGATCTCGCGCAGCCCCTCCAGGGCCCGCTTGCGATGGAGCTGCATCTCCATCAGCTCACGGAACATGCGCTCGGCGCGGTCAAAGAGTCCCGCACGCATATAATCCTGCCCTAACTCGAAGAGGGCGTAGCCGCGCTCCTCCTTGCTCAGGTTCGGCCGCGAGACCAGGTTTTGATGGATCCGGATGGCCCGGTCTACCTCCCCCCGGCGCCGAAAGAGACTGCCGAGGGCCAGATGGACCTCCGCCGTCTCATCGTTGACCTCAGCGAGCTTCACAAAGATGTCGATGGCCTTGTCGGGCTGCTCGTCGAGGAGGTAATTCAGTCCCCGAAAGAAGGCCGGGTCGGACGTGGGACCCGGGACACCCTGGCCCCCATCACCGCGCTTTGCGACCCACCACCCGGATACCGCGGCTACGGGAAGGAGGAGAAAGAGCCACTCGCTCACGGGAAAATGCCTCCGCTACCTGGTTTCAGTCTATTTTTCTGGTGTGAGACTGACGGGCACAATGAGACGCTCCCAGGGTTGGCCGCATCGTGTTGGAAAAACAGACTGAAACCAGGTACTACGTTTGAATTAAACCAATCGAACCGCAAGATTCGGCTATCATACAGCCATCCACCTACCCTCGCATTGTCGCTGGGGTGTGGGGTTTTCAGCATTTTTGCGTCCCAAGCCTACACGAGCGGCAGTGCCCGATGCGCAGGAGTCCCTAGTACCCCATTTCTGCATATTTTGCGCGTAACCCGTAGTGGGCTGTGCCCACCAACACCGTGCCTGGCTGGTGGGCACAGCCCACCCTACGAACCTGAGAACGTAAAATAGGGTGAAATGAGGTACTAGTCTTCAGATGCGGTCGGATGTGTCACCGGGGCCGTCGTTCCCGTCTACGGCCGGAGTTGAGTGATGCGGTGACCGGACGGCACGGAATAGGATGTATCTACCCGTCATACCCGCACGGCAACCACGGCAGTCATGCCGGCGGACCGGTACCGCCCCCGCCATATTCGCGGGGCTTCTGCTGGCAGCAGGCCTGCCCCTGCTTTCCGCCCAGCCCCTCCTCGATGCGGAGACCGAGGAGTTGCTGGTCGCCGTGGTCGAGGTTGCTACCGAACTCGACCTTTACAATACCCGCTGTCGCCGCGACCGTTCAGGCCGCCGTGTCGATAACCTCAATAAGGAGCTGGTGAGCAAGTTCCGTATGACCGTCCTCCAGATCGAGGACGAGCTGTTTCCCGAACGCTCCTATCGCCGGGCGCAGGAACGTCTGCAACGGGAGTCCCTGGCGAGGCTCAAACAGATCGGCGGCTGTGAGGAGGCAAAGAAGGCAGGGATGCCGAACCGGTTGCGCGTGCGCTACGACGATCTGATGGGGAAGCTCGAGCGGCTGCCCTGAGATCGGGGGCGGTTCGCGCAGGCACTCAAGACTGTATACTCGGCGCGTGCTTGTGCAGGATCTCCCCCGCGTCAGCCGGCCGAATCGAACTTGGAGGACTATAAATGAAACGACAGGCGGGTTTTACCCTGATCGAATTGATGATCGTGGTCGCGATCATCGGCATCCTGGCTACTATTGCGATTCCCGCGTATCAGGACTACACGATCCGCACCCAGGTCACGGAGGGATTGAATCTGGCAGCGGAAGTCAAAGCGGCCGTCAGCACCTTCAACGCAGTGCGCGGGAATCTTCCCGACACGAATGACGCCGCCGGTGTTGCAAGTGCCGATTCCATTACGGGTAATTATGTTACCGACGTTGCGGTCGGCGATAAGGGCACCATCACCATCACCTATGGCGGTAACCGAGTAAACCAGGCGATAAAGGATGAGACACTCGCCCTCAGCCCTATTCGGAATAAGGCCGGCGGGTTGGTGTGGGTATGTGGAAAAGCTACCCCTCCCCCGACCGGTGATGACACAACAGGAACAGCCGACGACACAACAGACGCCCAAACGGCCACGACTATCGAGGCTCGCTACCTCCCAACTGACTGTCGTCAGTAATCATCCGGGACCTGACAGTTATCCACTGTCGAGCTTGACTCGGACCGGCCGTCACCGCATACTTTTTTTCACGCGCCCGTAGCTCAGCCGGATAGAGTACCTGGCTACGAACCAGGTGGTCGGGAGTTCGAATCTCTCCGGGCGCGCCATCTAGAACAAAGGCTTGGCCTTTTAGAATGCAGCTTCACAGCAGGCGTGCCTTACCCGACCTACGCGGGCTCGCCTTGGCTGGAACGGGCGAAACGGCTGGGACTCATGGTGTCCGCCGGTTCTCCCGCCAGGCGAGCCAGAGCTTGCGTAGGGGAGTGAGCCCGATACGCTGATCGGTGACCGCGAAGCCCGCGCCCGCCAGCTCCTCGAGCAGAGATGCCAGAATGCATACCCGGACCCTGATACAGACCGGCAGACCCCGGTTCGGATCCGACGCGGTGAGTTTGGCCTTGGCCCGGTCCGCCGCGGGCGCCAGCAGCTCCGGCAGGCGGTCGCGATACTCGCGCCGGCCAAGCGCCACGTGCGAGAGACCGAGCGCACCTAGCTGCTCGCTCGGAAACAGGGCCCGACCGCGCCGCGCCAGGACCCCGCTGTCGCGGATCAGATAGACCCGAGCACAGAAGCCCCCGAGACGACGCGCGGCCCGCAGCACATCGGCATCACTCAGGCCATGGCAGTGGGCGATCAGCTCGAAGAAGGCGCCCAGATCCCGCTCGCAGGCGGCGTCCAGATCGGCCTCAGTGCCAGGCTGTCGGCACAGGATTTCCGCTTCCACTTGGTCGGCGATGTCGGTGAAGGGGGCCTGAGGCAGCCCGTGCTGCTCCAACACCGGTCCCAGGACCCGGCTCAAGGGATGGTGTGGCGTGCCGGCAAAGGTACGCTCCAGCTCCTCGCGCCACCACTGGAGCTTGATCCGCGCCAGGCCGGGGTCCGAGACCCGGTCCGGGATCGCCCGGACCTGATGCCGCCAAGCCGACAGTACCGCCAGGTCGTCCCTTAGCTCCCGCGGGGCGAAACGCAGGCTGTAATAGGCGGACGAACCTACGGGCGTTGCCTGGTTGGGAAAGCGCCATTCGTCCGGCGCCGGTCCGGTGATCTCACCAGCCATTTGTCTCACCGAGGGGGAAATATTTTTTGCCGCAAATAAACGCGGATAAATGCAAATTCGTTCGTATTTTTCGTGGTTCTTGATGAGCAATCTGTACCTTCTCACCAGGCGTGTACTGAGCTGGCTGTTGGTGGGTCCTTGCCCGGTCCCGGTGCTGTTCGGCGTTATTGGGTGTTGCCCGCGAAGGCGTCTTTTTAATCCGCAGATTACGCAGATTTCCACCGATTATTTCGTTTTTCATCTGCGAGAATCTGCGTAATCTGTGGATTCGATAACAAGACCAAGATATTTGATGCCGGGGCGGTGGGCACAGCTCACCCTACAATGCCTGAGGGTTGGGCACGGGCCATCCAAAGATGCGGTCCGCTGCTGCCCAGGCGTCCATTGATGCGGTTCGCGCCTCTGATGCGGTTCGCGCCTCTGATGCGGTTCGCGCCTCCTCGTGATGCCATCCTGAATGATCTGCCGCGCTCACCGCATCCTACGCTGGCTCACCGCATCCTACGGGCTACCCGACTGCTTTTCCCTCGCATCGCCCCAGGTTACACTCCAATAATTGCTTACACCGACCCTGTGTACAACTTGAGGGCAATACCATGCCGGAACCGGCCAGCTTCATCACCATTGCCAATCTCGAACGGCTGATCAAGAAGCTGGCGAGCATCCGTGGTAAGCGCCGCGAGGAGCTGGCCCGTATTGGCGATATGTTCGGTGACCCCTATGAGCTGGCCCGTTTCTATGTCGAGCCCAAGTGTCAGCATCACAACCCGGCCGACCGGCACGAGGACCAAGAGCCCATTGCCCAGGTCCAGGAGCCGGCCTTCCAACACGTCGACAAGTTTCTGCGCGGCGATTTTGCGCCGCTTAGAGATGGCCGTACCCAGCTCTTCATCCTCTCCGACGCCGGCATGGGCAAGACTTCCCTGCTCATGATGATCCGCCTCATGCATCTGGTGGCCTTCTGGCCTCGAGGCCACGATTGTCTGCTCCTGAAGCTGGGTGAGGACAGCCTGGAGCGGATCGCCGCGTGCGAGGACAAGGCCCGGACTGTGCTGCTGCTGGATGCCCTGGACGAAGACCCGGTGGCCTGGGGAAAGATCGAATCCCGACTGGTTGAACTGCTCGACGCCACCAAGAGATTTCGTCGGGTCATCATCTCCTGCCGTACCCAGTTTTTCCCGGAGACCGGCAGCGACGCCTTCGGCCGTCCGGGTCGGGTGGAGGTCGGTGAGTACATCTGCCCCATGGTGTTCCTGTCCCTGTTCGACGATGCCCAAGTAGACGCCTACCTGCGCAAACGCTTTCCCAACCGGCCCAAATGGCTACCGGTTCGGGACAATCCCGAGCGGTTGCGGGCAGCGAGGGTGGTGGGTTCCATGCACTCGCTGCGCTTCCGGCCCCTGCTGCTGGCCCACATCCGCGATGTCCTGGATGCCGGAGAGCAGGACTGGAACGACTACCGCCTCTACCATGCCCTGGTGGATCGGTGGCTCGGCCGGGAAGAACGTAAGCTGCGCAAGCAGCACAAGCTACCCACGCAGCTCCCCGAGCCGCCGTCCAAGGAGACCCTGTGGCATGTGTGCACCGCCGTGGCCCTGCACATGCAGTCCCATGGCAACCGGCTGTTGCAGCACGAGGAGCTCGATGCCTTGACAGCGGATTTTCCGGCGCTTGCCAGCCTCCCGTATTTCGACTTCGGTGGTCGGTCCCTGCTCAACCGCACCGCGGCCGGGGCCTTTCGCTTTTCCCACTACAGCATCCAGGAGTTCCTGGTGGTCCATGCCCTAGAGAAAAACGCGGATCGACTCCCGCCGAAGCCGCTGCAGGTCACCGCCGAGATGTTGGAGTTCCTCGCCCTCCTACCCCGGATGCCGGACATCGGGTGTCTGGACCTTGCGGGACTCCAGTCCCATGTCTTGGCCGATTTCGGCTTTCAGGACCGGCTGCAAGAGGGTTCCCCCGGTCCCCGGATGCAGCTGATCCCGGCGGGCGAGTATTTGATGGGCTCCGGGGACGACGACCCCTATGCGGTGCCTAACGAGAAGCCCCAACACCCGGTGACCATCACCCGTGCCTTCGCGCTGGGGCGGTATCCGGTAACCCTCGAGGAGTACGACCGTTTTGCCGCGGCCACGGGACGCGAAGCACCGGACGCTGCGGGCTGGGGCCGCGGCCGTCGGCCCGTGATCAATATCTCCTGGCAGAACGCAGTTGCTTACTGTGATTGGCTCTCGGAGCAGACCGGCTTCCTGTATCGCCTCCCCACCGAAGCGGAGTGGGAATATGCCGCCCGCGCCGGTACCCAGGCCCACTGGTTCCATGGCGACGACCCGGCCGAATGCGACGCCTATGTCTGGTATGAAGAAAATGCCGACGGTCGGACCCATCCGGTAGGCGAGAAGCTAGCCAATCCCTGGGGCCTGTACGATATGCTCGGTAATGCAGGGGAATGGTGCCTGAGTAGCCCACAAAACTCTCCCCAGGCAACCCAGTCGCAGATCGATCCGCGGAAATTTGCATTGGCCGGTGCCGTTCCCGTGGCTCGCGGTGGTTCCTGGCGTGATGACGTCGAATCCTGCCGTTCCGCCTCCCGTATAGAGATAGAGATCCTCGAAGCCCTCCGCAACCTCCGCGACTGCTTTGACCGCTTCTCCTGGGACCATCACAACCACTGCCCTCCCGACGGTTTCGTCGAACGCTTCGACTCACTCGACGGTCTCGCCTTACTGTTCGCCTTCGGCAACACTCTCTGCGACCCCGCTTTCAGCGATCACCTCTACAGCGACTTCAGCTACCTCCGCATCATCCGCGACCGCCTCGACAGCGACCTCCCCAACCTCGACCGTGATCTCCGCAACCTCGACTGTGACTCCCGCGACTGCCTCGACCGCGACATCCGCGACATCCGCGACATCTGCGACATCTGCGACTGCTTCGACCGCCTCGACTACAACCTCCACGTCCTTCAAAACCGTGTCGGCTTCCGCTGTGTCCGGGTTCAGGCAATTTCGGTGCCTGATCACAGGGAACCGGATACCTAAGGGCTGGTTGACATAATCGTCATGCCAACCGCTAATAGGACAAGATTAACAGAATGATCAGGATTAACAGGATTATTTTTCTTAAATAACAACTATAACATCCTGTTAATCCTGAAAATCCTGAAAATCCTGAAAATCCTGTGAATCCTGTACTATTTCAAGGTGTCCTGTTCTCGATTCATTTGCGTTGATTCGCGTTCATTTGCGGATAAATCTTCTGTCATTGAGGGGCTACCGGATCGGTTTTCCCATACTCAATCCGAGTCCAGGCGGCAGGTCATCAGATAGTTGACGTCCGGATCCCGGTCGGCGAGGCGATAGGTATCGGTCAGCGGGTTGTAGGTCATACCAGTGATGTCTTGGGTGTACATCCCCGCGGCCCGGACCCAGGCGTCCAGCTCCGAGGGTTTGATGAAACGTCCGTAGTCGTGGGTGCCCCGCGGCAGCATATTGAGGATATACTCGGCGCCGATGATCGCCAGCAGGTAGGATTTGAGGTTGCGGTTCAGGGTCGAGAAGAAGACGAAGCCGCCGGGTCTCACCAGGCGGGCGCAGGCGGTGACCACGGACGCCGGCTCGGGGACGTGTTCAAGCATCTCCATACAGGTGACCACATCGAACCGGGCCGGGCTCTCCGCGGCCAGGTCTTCCACCGGGACCCGGCGATAGGTTACCTGGACGCCGGACTCCAGGGTGTGCAACTCGGCGACCTGCAGGGGGCGCTCCCCCATGTCGATGCCGGTCACCTGTGCGCCAAGTAGGGCCATACTCTCGGACAGGATGCCGCCGCCGCAACCCACGTCCAAGACCTCCTTGCCCTTGAGCTTTGCTGCCCGGTCGATATAGTCCAGGCGCAGGGGATTGATGTCGTGCAGGGGCTTGAACTCGCTGTTGGGGTCCCACCAGCGGGCGGCCAGCTCCTCGAACTTGCCGATCTCAGCCTGATCGACATTAGGGGTCGTCTCGGTCATGCTGTGTGTCCTCGGTGAGGTTTTTGGAGTGCGGCGGCAAAGCGGCGCGGGCTGATCAGACCCAAGCTGCGTGCATTACCATCGGTGTTCGCCGAGGCCTGGGCGCGGGGCTCCACCCGCGCCGCGGCGACGGCGCTTTTCCTGCAGTCGGTGGTAATCTCGCAGTTACCCTGGATCTGAAGGCGATCTATCTTGAAACCGTAGATTGTCTTAATCTGGGTAGCTGTGGCAACTTTCTCGAACCCCGGAGATGACATAGAGCCTGCGTAGGGCGGGTGAGAGGCACACTTCGGGGCTGAGTTGGCCACTGTGATTGGATGCCTCGTCACCCGCCGTCAGGTGGTGGTCCCCAATGGCGCCCTGGCCTAACCCGCGCCCTACGCGGGCTTAATGGGATTGCATTCGAACGTGCCGTAATCCGACATTCGATCGTGCGCAATCGCTTTACCCGTAGGTGATGGAGATTCAGATGAAATGAGCCATGCCAATCCGGTCGATCTGGTCTTCGGGGGTATGGAGAAGCTGGGCCCCGGGAGTGATTCCGATACGCTGCAGGTTCTCGGTATGCTCCCCAAGGTCCCCCATGGACTGATTGTCGACGCAGGCTGCGGAAGGGGACGGCACACCTTGGCACTGGCGAACCGACTCCGGAATCCTGTGCACGCCGTCGATTCCTACGAACCTTTCTTGTCCAGCCTCATAGAAGGTGCCGAGGGGGCCGGAATCGGGCCTCTGATTCAAACATATTGTATGGATATGGCAGACATTGCGGACAGGTTTCAGGGGATTGATCTGCTTTGGTCCGAGGGGGCTGCCTACAACATCGGATTTCCGTATGCGCTCAAGACCTGGCACTCCGCTCTGAAACCCGGCGGATTTGTGGTCGTCAGCGAGCTCTCGTGGTTGCAGGAGAAGGTCCCCGCCGATGTGCGCCGGTTCTTCAAAACCGGCTACTCTGATATGCGCAGTGCCGATGAGAATCGGGTCGTCGCCGAGGACGCGGGCTACAGGATCCTCGCCACCCATACCCTACCAAGAGCGACCTGGATTGAGGGTTATTACGACCGACTGGAACCCCGGGCCCGATCGCTGCTTGACCATCCCGACCAGGCGGTCAGAGATTTTGCAAGTGAAACCCTGGAGGAGATCCGAATCTTCGGCAGTTCGGAAGACAGCTACGGATATGTATTCTATGTGATGGAAAAGGTCTAATCGGACGCTTGGAGCGCGGCCACGGGAACCGCGCCGGGCAGAGAATCTAAGAACCTGTCTGGCAAAAAAGGCAAGCCCTTGTTTATAAGAGGCTGTCTAAAAACTAACCTATTGATTTTCTACTGGCATTGATTTTCGGCTGGCTCCCCAGGCTCCAGCGTG
>NZ_FLUY01000352.1 GCF_900092655.1 Candidatus Thiosymbion oneisti | reverse complement strand
GACGCCCAGGCTCCGCGCCGCGGAGTGTTTCAGAGATCCCATGAGCCATAGCCGCTCTCCTGTTTTCACGACCGGCTCGGAAGGCTGGGGCTGATCCGATTGGGCCTGCCGAGGGTCCGGTCGGGGGCTGCCACGGGTCGGGAGCCCCCAATAAGGGATTAAGCAGGCCTGATCCGGCCAGGTCTGGCTTGCCGAATGCGTTATCGGGTCTTCCCAAGCTTGAGCAGGCCCGATAACCGGCTCGGAAGGCTGGGGCCGATCCGATTGGGCCTGCCGAGGGTCCGGTCAGGGGCTGCCACGGGTCGGAGACCCCCGACAAAGGATTAAGCAGGCCTGATCCGGCCAGATCTGGCCTGCCGAATGTGTTATCGGGTCTTCCCAAGCCTGAGCAGGCCCGATAACCGGCTCGGAAGGCTGGGGATGATCCGATTGGGCCTGCCGAGGGTCCGGTCTGGGGCTGCCACGGGTCGGAGACCCCCGACAAAGGATTAAGCAGGCATGATCCGGCCAGCTCTGGCCTGCCGAATGCGTTATCGGATCTTCCCAAGCCTGAGCAGGCCCGATAATTGGCTCGGAAGACTGGAATCGATCTCATCGGGCCGGCCGAGGGTCCGGTCAGTGGCTGCCACGGGTCGGGGGCCCCCGATACAGGATCGAGCCGGCCAGATCAATGGCAGGGATGGCCTTACCGGGGGCCGAAAGGGCCTGTCGGGGGTCCGGGTCGAGGCTCTCGGGGTCCGGACCGGCCCGCCACTATCACGGCCAGGGCCGCCGGGCGGGGGATAAGGACCGCCGCGGGCTTGCGCTGGCCCACCCCC
>NZ_FLUY01000624.1 GCF_900092655.1 Candidatus Thiosymbion oneisti | reverse complement strand
CTCGGAAACTCGTAGCCGCTGCTGCATGGGCCTGATGTGCTTGATTTTCATGAGGATTCAGCTCAATTGAGAACGCCC
>NZ_FLUY01000022.1 GCF_900092655.1 Candidatus Thiosymbion oneisti | reverse complement strand
ACATGCCTATCAGCAATTCACATGGCAACCTCCTTTCAGATTGCTAGACTAACCAGGCTTCTCCTGGCGCACCAGAGA
>NZ_FLUY01000770.1 GCF_900092655.1 Candidatus Thiosymbion oneisti | reverse complement strand
TTTCAGGACGCTGGAGCGTCAGATCCCTCCTCCGTCGGGACAAGCTTGCTCCCACGCTGGAGCGTGGGAGCCAGAGAAAAAACCCGGCATTCAGGTTTTACCCGCTAGCCGGAAGGGCCAACGAAATATCGGTAGTCCCGGGAGCCGACAAGATGTCGGCGATCCCAGGGGCCGACAGGATG
>NZ_FLUY01001212.1 GCF_900092655.1 Candidatus Thiosymbion oneisti | reverse complement strand
GGCGTTCCCACGCTGGAGCGTCACTGCCATTAAGTTAAGGAAAAGCGCAAAAATATGCCGCATACTTCACGTTTTTTC
>NZ_FLUY01000318.1 GCF_900092655.1 Candidatus Thiosymbion oneisti | reverse complement strand
CCTCTGGCTCCCACGCTCCAGCGTGGGAGCAAGTCCGGACGCTCCAGCGTCATGAAACCTTGGCCGCTGGAGCGGCCACAATTGCGTTTCCACGCTGGAGCGTGGGAACGAGCCAAAAACTTACCGATGGCTCCCACACGCCGCACCGCTTGCAGACTACCCTCACCCCGACCCAGGAAGCCGTGGTCGTAGAACTGCGTAAGACGCTGCTGCTGCCACTTGATGACCGGTTGGTGGTCACTCGTGAGTTTATCCACCCCGACCTCTCCCGATCAGCTCTGGACCGCTGTCTGCGCCGCCATGGGGTCGCCAACCTCAAGACCCTGCTACCCCAGGAGGACGGTGCGCAGACACCCCCCCACAAAACCTTCAAGGACTACGCCCCCGGCTTTGTGCACGTCGATGTCAAGTACCTACCCCAAATGCCAGACCAAGACCAGCGCACGGACCTGTTCGCCGCCATTGATCGGGCCACGCGTTGGGTCTACGTCGAAATCCTCAAGGACAAGTCGGCAACCACCGCCAGCGGTTTCCTGAAGCGCCTGATCGACACCGCTCCGTTCAAAATCACCACGCTCCTAACCGACAACGGCAAAGAATTTACCGACCGCTTCTGCGCCGCCGGCGAGCGCCAACCAACCGCTGCTCATGCCTTCGATCAGGTCTGTGCTGACAACCGCATCCAGCATCGCTTGACCAAGCCCAGAACCCCCCGAACCAATGGTATGGTCGAACGCTTCAACGGCCGCATTGCCGATGTGCTGCCCTCCAATCGCTTCGAATCCGCCGCTTCTCTCCAGGCAACCCTCATACGCTTCGTCCACCTGTATAATCACAACATCC
>NZ_FLUY01000649.1 GCF_900092655.1 Candidatus Thiosymbion oneisti | reverse complement strand
CGTTGCCGACAGCTGGTCATGGGGTCCGTAAGCCGTCTGAAAGACGGCGGTCCCAGCCGGCCCGGGACCGCCGACATC
>NZ_FLUY01000731.1 GCF_900092655.1 Candidatus Thiosymbion oneisti | reverse complement strand
CATTGCTATGATCTCGAAAAAACGTGAAGTATGCGGCATATTTTTGCGCTTTTCCTTAACTTAATGGCAGTGACGCTGGAGC
>NZ_FLUY01000130.1 GCF_900092655.1 Candidatus Thiosymbion oneisti | reverse complement strand
CTGGATTCCGGCAATCCCTGCCGGAATGACGAGGGAGGGGTTGGCAGACTTCAGCATTTAGAATTTATCCACTACCGGGAAGAGATCCGACACCGCTACCCGAAATCAGGGCCCCCGACGACAGCAACCGTGTCGGAGCGGCGTCAACGAATCCCTCACCCGCGCCGGTATGCCGCGTGTTCATACCCTGTTGGAGAAGCGGTAGCCCACACCGCGCACGGTCTGCAACATGTAATCGTGTTTAGTGGGCTCGAGGGCCTTGCGCAGGCGGCGAACATGGACATCCACGGTGCGCTCCTCCACGTAGACCTGATTGCCCCACACCTGATCGAGGAGCTGCGGGCGGCTGAATGCCCGGTCCGCATGGGTCATGAGGAAGTGCAGGAGCCGATACTCCGTAGGGGCGACGTCGACACGCTTGCCGCCGGCGCTGACCCGATGGCTGACGTTATCGATGCGCAGGCCGGAGATCTCGATCTGATCGGCCCGCGCTTCCGGCTTGGCCCGCCGCAGCACGGCATTGACCCGGGCGACCAACTCCCGCGGGGAGAATGGTTTGGTGATGTAATCGTCCACCCCCGTGTCCAGCCCCCTGACTCGATCCTCCTCTTCACCCCGGGCGCTCACCATGATGATGGGGGTAGCGCAGGTTGCGGCACTCTGTTTGAGCTGCCGCGCCAGCTCCAGCCCGGAACGTCCCGGCAACATCCAGTCGAGCAGCATCAGGTCAGGGTCTTCGGACCCGAGGAGCTGGCGTGCCTCCTCGGCATGGCCGGCCTCGTGCACGCGAAAGTCCGCTCCTTCCAGGGCAAATCGAATCACCGCTCGGATATCGGGTTCATCATCGACAACCAGGATACTCGCCATAGCTGAAAATCCCCATGTGGGAGAAAGACGTCAAACTGTAATCGTTCGGCCCCACCGCGTCATTCCGGCAGAGATTACCGGGACCCAGCCCGCGTAGGGCGGATAAGCTTGCGCCATCCGCCGGATGCTAGCCACTCAGTCGAGTGGCGGCCAGGTTCCCTCCTGCGTCGGGACGGGGCCTGGCCTGACCCGCCCTACGGGCTGCCACCTGCGGCCATCCGGCGGGTGACGGCGTGCCCACCGCCGCGGCAATCGCGGCGCCTGGCGCACACGCCTGACCCGCCCTACGGGCTAGTTTATTGCCGGGAAGTTAACGAAAGATTACCGAGCGCCTGCTTGAAGCCTGCCGCGAGCCCGGCGCGCGGTGCGGGATCGCTCACAGATGCAATCCGGATCGCCGCCAGGGAGAGCAGAAAGCCGGGCAGGAGCTCGTAGACATCGAACAGGCCGCCTTCGAGCTGCTTCCACACCACCACCGTGATGCCGCCGGTGACGATACCTGCCAGTGCCCCCCGGCGGGTCATGCGCGGCCAGTAGAGGGAGAGGATAACCACCGGGCCGAAGGCAGCGCCGAAGCCGGCCCAAGCATAGCCCACCAGGTCCAGGATCATGGTCTCCGGGTCCAGGGCCATGATGAAGGCCAGGCCCGCCAGTATCACGACCGATCCGCGCCCGATCGCCACCAGCTCCCGAGGCCCCGCCTCGGGCCGCAACCGGGTACGGTACAGGTCCTCGGTAAAGGCCGAGGACGAGACCAACAGCTGGGAGTCCGCCGTGCTCATGATCGCCGCCAGGATGGCGGCGAGACAGAGGCCGGCGATCACCGGATGGAACAACAGGTTCACCAGCTCGATGAAGACCCTTTCGCGGTCGTCCGCGGTCAGCGGCGCATCCAGCACCAGGACACCGGCAAGTCCGGCGAGGATGGCACCGGTGAGGGTAATGGCGACCCATGAGACGGCGATGAAGCGGGCCCGTCCCACCTCGGTGACGGATCTTATGGCCTGAAAGCGCGCCAGGATGTGGGGCTGACCGAAATAGCCGAGACCCCAGGCGGCGAGCGACAGGATTCCGAGCAGGCCCAGGGCCGTGCCATCCGCTTCGGTAAAGAGTTTGAACAGATTTGGATTGACCGCTTCGATGCGCGTAAGACCAGGTCCCAGCCCACCGACATTGCCGAAGGCCATCACCGGGACGGCCACGAGGGCCGCGGCCATGAGTAGTCCCTGCAGGACATCGGTCCAGGAAACGGCGAGAAAGCCGCCCACCGCCGTGTACAGCAGGATGGCTGAGGCCCCGGCCGCTACCGCCCACAAGTAGGGCAGGCCGAACACGGACTGGAACAGCTTGCCCCCCGCCACCAGCCCGGAGCCCGTGTAGATCAGGAAGAACAACAGGATAAAAAAGGCGCTGATTCCGCGTAACCAGCCGTCCTCGTCACCAAAGCGGTTGGCCAGGAATTCCGGCAGGGTAAGGGCGTTGCCGTAGGCCTCGCTGAAGACACGCAGGCGCTTTGCCAGCAAGAGCCAGTTGAGCCAGGTGCCCAACAACAGGCCCCCCGCCAACCAGAGGGATTGAACCCCCGTGGCATAGGCCAGGCCCGGGAGACCGAGCAGCAACCACCCGCTCATATCGGAGGCACCGGCGCTCAGGGCCGCGGTGCCGCCGCCCAGCCGCCGCCCGCCGAGGATGAAATCCGTCAGATTCGCGGTCCGCCGAAAGGCATACCAGCCGATGACCAGGACCAACATAAAGTAGGCGCCAAAGGTGAGGGCGATGACAACTGGGTCCGGTTTCATCGTTGCTTGACCTCATTCCTACTTTGTCACCTTGAAGTCCAACTCATCGATTCCGGGCTGGGGCCTGTTGACATTCGATTCTGACCGACTGTTTTCATATACTACTACGCTGCTTCACCTTAACTTTCAGGTCGAGTAGGGAATGGCCTCCGTGCCGTTCCGCAGGCCGTTCGGAACGCCACAGAGGGCGTTCCCTACGAACATGCAGAATAGTTTGAAATGATGTACTACCAAGCCAGGGCAAAATCTTTCGGTCGGAAGGCGTCGTCATTGAGCAGGGTGACCAGCTCCTCGCGACCCATGGTCAGTACGAACAGCCCTTGGCGATAGGCATATCGGTCCGCCTCCTCTTCGATGGCCAGTGCGGCGACCGCCCCGAAGCGGCGATAGTCCCGGTATTCGGGGAAGAACTTCGGAAATGTCTTCAGATCCTCGATCAGTGCGCGTACGTCGTCTACCCGCAGGGTGCTCTTGACCTCCACCACCACCAGGGCCTCACCGTTCACCAGCAGCAGATCGAGCTCCATCTCCTCCCCGCCTTGGCGTGCCCGCACCCGTTCCAGGGTGCGGTTGACAGGGATCCCGCGGGCTTGGAACAACTCTGCCGCCCCCGGCCGCACCAGGGCTTCGAGCAACCGGCCCCACTTGCCGATGAAGAGATTTTCGGCCGCCCGGGTCTGGGCGGAAAGGGCCGCGATTTCCCGCTCCGTGGCCTCGAAACGCCGGTCGAGACGGCGGTCGGTCTCTTCGAAGCGCTGGTCGAGGCGGCGGTCGGTTTCCCGAAAACGCTGGTCGGTCTCTTCGAAGCGTTGGTCGGTCTCCCGGAAACGTCGGTCGGTCTCTTCGAAGCGTTGATCGAGGCGCCGGTCGGTTTCCCGGAACAGCGCCCAGATGGATTCGACGGTTTGTTCTATCTCGAGTCGAGTCATGGTTCTACACCCAGGGGCCTATCAATTGGAGCAATCTATCGGGAGCAGCCTTGAGTGGCAAGCCTTCTTCATTGCAAGTTTGCTGTGCTCTAGTGAGTGAATCCGACTGCTTGCGCCATTTGCTTGGCGGTGACCGTGCGCTCATCGGCATTGAAGTGGAAGGTGAGCATGGCAATCTGTGTTTGGCTGAATGATAGACGCCGCAACGCGGCAGCCTACCGGTCAGCCGAGGGTGGAACAGCGGTACTGCGTGTTTCGTCGTTGCTCATGGTAAGGTCACATTGTCGTGTTCCGGGCACTTTACCGTCAGTGGTCATGGTGCTCCTATCATAGGTATAGTCTAAAGATCACGGGAATGGGCTTCCATTGGGGAGGGGAAAAAGGTGACAGAAGACAACCATGTGCGGCGCCGGCCTGTCTATCAGGGCAAGATCGTCGACTTGGGCCTGGAGACTATCGATTTACCCAACGGCGAGGCGGCGGAGCTGGAGATCGTCAGACACCCCGGCGGCGCGGCCGTGGTGGCCGTGGATCACCAGGACCGAGTTTGCCTGTTGCGCCAATACCGGCACGCGGCCGACGGTTGGCTCTGGGAGCTGCCGGCCGGGAAGCTGGAGCCGGACGAGACACCCCTCGGCACCGCTCGACGCGAGCTCTCCGAAGAGGCCGGGGTGGAAGCGGAACGATGGACCGAGCTGGGTACTCTGCACAGCTCGCCGGGGGTCTTGACCGAGATTATCCACCTCTACCTGGCCGGCGGCCTGCGGCGGGCTGCCCACCACCACGAGACCCACGAGGTCATCGAGATCCACTGGCTGCCTTTCAGGCAAGTCCTGGATTGGTGCCTCGACGGCACCGTCACCGATGCCAAGACCCTGATCGGCCTGTTCCGTGCCCAGGCGTTGCACGGGAAAACGGGCCGATCCGGGAACGGATGGGTCGGCCGCGGATAAAGGTAACGGGATCAAAAACCACTGCTTGGGTTGCCCAATCCAAGGTCGTCGAGATCGCGCTGCAACTGGCCTGGGATAGGGGAACGGAGGTATACTCGCCGTCTTCGCTAAGAGGCATGATTTTATGAAAAAACCTTATGTAGGTCTGCTTGCTGGTGTTCTGGCATTTGGGATGGGCGCAGTACCGCTCGACCCTTTGGTAACGGATGTCGAAGCCAAACGGTTTGGAGGAGGATTTGGACGTAGCTCGTTTCGATCCGGGAAAGGTGGGAGGTTTAAACCTTTCTCTATCTCAAGCGTGTCGAAAGCCAGGAGGGCTGGTAAGCCGAAAAGGGGCATAAAAACCGAAAGACCCAGGGGGACTGGTAAGCCGAAAGGGAACATAAGAACCGAAAAACCCAAGGGGACCGGTAAGCCGAAAGGGAGCATAAAAACCGAAAAACCCAGGGGGACTGGTAAGCCGAAAGGGAACATAAGAACCGAAAAACCCAAAGGGACCGGTAAGCCAAAAGGGAGCATAAAAACCGGTGGTAGAAAAGGAGGAATTGCTACGAGCGGACGGAGCGCAAGGACAAAGGCGGCGATTAATGCAAAACGAATGCGCGATAAATTCAAGAAAAAGCCTTCACCGGTTGTTTCGGGTCAAGCGGGTAAAGCTTCGACGATCGGAGGGCAACGTCATGCAACGATTGATAAAACCTATGGTGATAATCCGATTTATCGACGTGTTCGTAAAACCGATAGGGGAAGCTATTGGAAACGTCGTGAGCGGTTCTATGGCAAGGATTATGAGCCACCGGCTTATGTATACAACATGGCGCCTTCATATGGTCTATTCGGGACGATCTTCCTTGCTGGTTTATTGAATAATGTTTCAAATGCGGGGGCATTTGCTCATCACCATCAAAATGATCCGGGTTATCAGGCGTGGCGTAGAGAAGCGGATGAGTTAGCTGAGCAGAATGAAGATTTGCGTAACAAACTCGCTGCAATGGATGCCGAGGCTGCTAAACTCGAGGGGACACCTGTTGATCCGGCTTATTTGCCGAAGGGTGTCGATCCTGATATTGTTTTGGCATCGAGTGTCCGTGCTGCAACATTGCCTCAGCTAAGGGTCTGTGTCGGGTCGCAATCAGGGGCTTATTATCGGGTGACTGAGCAGGGCCTTGGTTTGAGTCTTGGTGATACGGTCAATGTCGTACCAGTGGAGACGGTTGGATCGAACCAGGCACTTGAATTCCTTGTTGATGGAAAGTGTGATAGTGCATGGATCCAGAGAGATAGCTACTGGAATTACATCGAGGCGACAAAAACTAACAACCTGCCGTTTGTACGTGTTGTTTCACCTTACAAAGAGGCTGTTCATTTGATCTGTCATGCGTCTGGTCCAAGTAAAATCAGTAGGCTTACCGAAGATCACAAAGTCTGGTTTCCGAAGAAGTCCGGTGCAGCGGAGACCTGGAAGAATTTTATCGGTGAGGATGCCGGCTATGGGGAAGTCCAAACTGTTTTGAATACCCCCTCGATGGCAGTCGCCTCGAATAAAGAGGCATTATTGAAGGTGACTGATGCCAAGTCCTGCATGATGTATGTCGCAGCTCCGGGAGAGACCGGGTTTATGAAAGTGGTCGAGGAGATGGCTGTAACCAGGAATCTTGTTATGATTGATGTCAGTGATGGCGATCTTGAAAATACGACTGATCCGGCTGGTGAAGATGTGTACGAATACAAGGAGATCGATTCATCTGTGTACCCGAGTCTTGCACGTCAGAATGGAGTGGTTTTTGGGAGTGGTGACATTGATACGCTATACGTGAGGGCCGATTTTGTCATCGCCAATGCATGGAAGGATGCAAATCCTGAGCTTTATCCATCACTTGCCTTTGATATTGCCTCGCTCGAGGATGAGATCAGAACGGTAGTGGGTCAGTAACTCGTCCAGGGAGAAGTTGTTGAAATGATTGGTCAGTATCTAAAAAAGAAGCTTGGAATCGGGGGCAAGGAGATCCCTCCCACTGAAGCCTTTCATTCTCCGTTAAGGGTGGCACTGCATAGCACGATCAGATTGGAGACAGTCGATTTATTGGTGTTGAAATCAGTGCTTCATCCGAACTTTGTGGTCCCGAATGGCGATCTGCAAGTGCTTGCCATTGGCAAGTTTGAGCTGGATGGGATGCCGGTCCATCAGCTCTATGTCCAGGACCAGGCGGGGGAAGAATTTGTCCTCCAGCTTGTCGAAGGCAGGGAGTATCGCTCCCAGACACCAATCGTCAATGAGATCACGTTATTTAAGCAGATTGTCACTTTGGAGCCTGAGACTGAGACCTCGCTTGACCGGGAGCTTGCGAATATCGGGTTTCATGAATTGACAGTGGACGATGTTGTCTATCACCGGTTGTGGGGAGACTCTTATACGGAGAAGGCGGAGTTCCGAACTTATAATGAGAAGGTGATAACGCCAGCTGGTGTTGAGACCTATACAAACCAATGGCTATTATATGGTCGTGAAGTTGAGAGTCCGGTTGGTAGTAATCCGATCAGTGAGTATCTATTGGTTGGGATCGAGGAAAACGAATCGGCTGCACAGCTGATGATGCAGAGTGGGATAGCACTTAATCAAAATGATATTTCGGTTCAATAAAAAAGAGGAGAAAAACCATGTTTGGTCGATTTATAAAGAACTATGGAAAAGGTAAGCTCACCGATGCCGTTGGTGGGCTGCGGGATGCGATTGTCGGGTTTGACCCGGAAGGGGCAACCGAGGCAGAAATCGCTACTATGGAGGAGAATTTCGATAAGGTTAATCGAGAGTTCTCCAAAGCGAAGCAGGATTGGCTCCGGGAGAAAAAGGAGGCCGATACGATCGAGGATCTGTACCAACAGCGGTTAGCCGCAGCTGAACATATTCAGCAGCAGCTCGATGCACAGCCTGACAACAATGCCGATCAGCTGAATGCTGCATTGAGCCAGTTGGTCGAGACGCTGGAATCGATGGCATCCGAGGTCCAGCGAGAGAAGGAAGAGGCCGAAGACGCAAAAGAAGTGATGGATGATCTCGAGGCAACGGTAAAGCTATACGCTGAGAATCTGAGGACAGCACGGAGTCAGCTAAAGGCTGCTGCACGTACCATGGAGAAGTCAAAGCGGGATGAGGAACGTGCTGCTATGAAGGCGGAGCGAGCTGCACGGCTTGCTGGTCTGAAGCAAAACAGCTCGATACTCGGATCGGCGCTGGAGAGCATGAACAAGCAAGCGGCTGAGGCGCAGGCGCGTGCGGATGCCGCAAAGCATAAGGCGGAGCTGCTTGGACCGACTAAGGTTGAGGATAACGCTATTGTCAAGCAGGCGCTTGCAAGCGTTTCCGGGGTTTCTCCTACCCCATCATCGATTTCCGAGCGGTTGGCTGCTTTGAAGAAGCAATCCTAATCCGTTCAGAAGATTGATTGGAGCCATTATTGAACTTTTTCGGTTCAATAATGGCTTTTTTGTATAAATAGGGTATCTAGCAAATACAATTTAAGCACGATGTACATTATGGAGTGCACGGAATCCGGGAGCCATTCACATGCGCATCCATGTCCTTCAACACGTCCCCTTCGAGGGGCCCGCCGGGATCGGTGACTGGGCCGCGGGCAAGGGGCATTCCATCACCATCACCCCCCTGTTTGAGCATGGGAGATTGCCGGATCGGGGGACATTCGACTGGCTGGTCGTCATGGGTGGACCTATGGGGGTCCGGGATGAGGCCGACTATCCCTGGATGGCAACCGAGAAGGAACTAATAGACGCGGCCATTGCCGCGGGTAAGACCGTGATCGGGGTCTGTCTGGGTGCCCAGCTGATCGCCGCTGTCCTGGGGGTCCGCGTGTACCCAAATGCCCACCGGGAGATCGGCTGGTATCCGATCGAGCTGACCGATCAAGGCCGGGCATCGGACCTGCTTGCCTTTTTGCCCCATCGATTCGAGGTATTCCACTGGCACGGAGACACCTTCGACTTGCCGGATGGGGCGGTCCATCTGGCATCCAGTGAAGGCTGTGGGCATCAGGCCTTTCTCTACGCGGATCGGGTGCTGGGACTCCAGTTTCATCTGGAATCGACGCCCACAAGCGTGGCAGACCTGGTCGCCAACTGCGCGGACGAGATAATCCCCGGAAAGTACGTGCAAGACGCGGAACGAATGCTCGCGGCGACGGGAGAGGACTATGCGCGCATCAACCGGGCCTTATTCGGTATCCTCGACCGGCTTCCGGCCTGACGGTGGTCGTCTGTAGGGTGGGCTGTGCCCACCGAGTGGGATAGGCTATGCCCACCGGTGACTCACTCGGTGGTGGGCGGAGCCTACCCTAGGCTGCAACGAGGCCGCGGTTTTTGGCTGCAGGACAGTTTGAACCGCAAAGACGCGCAGGACACAGAGCATCGGATCGCGTTTCTTTAGCTCCCTTCGTCGCAATTCAGCGCGCAGTGAAATCGCCATGCATCTATCGGATATGACCTTAAAGTATAATTGGGGGTCACATGAAGAACTTGGACGTATTTACTACCCAGGATCTGCGTCAGCGTTTCGGCGAACTCCTCTCCGATGCACAGCGGGGACAACTGTCGCTGATTATGGAGAATGACCGCCCTGTCATCATTGCGATTCCCTTTGATCAGCGGTTGCTGGAGAACGGCGTCCATCGCGCCCTTGCTCTCAATCTCTTTGAAGCAGGCCAGCTCTCACTTGTCCAGGCTGCGAAGGTAGCCGCCCTCTCTCCGGAGGCATTCATGGAGGTTCTGGAAGAAACGGATATTTCCGCCGTCGACTATCCGCCGGAAGAGCTTACAGGAGAGCTGGAAGTGGCCTGACGAACCGGATGACAAGGAAAAACTATGAATCGCGCGAATCGATCCGCGAGGATTCGTGTGATTCGTAGTTTCTCTTTCGTTGGGGTTCGTTCCTCACCTCAACCCACACGCGCTTTGCGTCCTTCGCGCTTTTGCGGTTCGAAAATAGCCAAATCCGGTGGACCGGGTGCCCCAGGTCCCCTGGTGACCTCGCCGCCGGTGAGCTAGCGTAGCCCGCCCACGTACTGACGTGGGGGGGCATCCCGACAGGATTCACGCGCCCAATGATGATTCGCCTGTCCCTTCAGTCCCCGGAGTTGGCAGGCAAGCTCCCCGAGACCGTCATCAGCCAGGGCCTCGATCTCCCCGCCGACGCCTTTGACGCCGCGCTGGCGCCCACACCGGCGGACGCTGGCTCCGGCCTGGTCGAGCAGATCAAGAAGCTCTTGAGCTGGCGTGCCAATAGCGGCGACCAACGCTTTAAAGAGCTGTACCAAGCTATCGACCTCCTGCTGCAAAAGATGCTCGCCTCGGACCAGGCGGTCACCGACGTCAAGGCCCGCTACGAGCCATTCAAACAGGTCCTCGCTGAGAATGTTGGGCACGGGCTGTCCCTGGCCCTTTATGCCCGGTTGGGCCTGGGGCCACGGGAGATTGGACGATTGGTCGGCAGAGATCGCTCCACGGTCCGCAAGCACTTACGGACCCTGCGTACCCTGGGCCTGGTGCCGCCGGCGACTCCGGCGAGCAATCAACAGCGTGTCTTGCCGCTCGCCTCGGCGACCGGCCGGGAGGTGGTGCAATGAGCAGGTACCCCAAAGATGTAACCCAGGCCGTAATCCAGTCCTTGCGCTTCGTCCAAGACTTGTTAGTCGCCCGTAATCCTGAGCAGTCTCAGCTGGAGATCGATGCTGAGGGCCTTTACCAATTCTTGGACTGGGCCATTACCGAGCTTCAGAAAGCCGATTATTCGACGTAGGATCAGCACACCCGCGGCAAAATGGTCAGCGCTGACCATTTTGCCGCGGGTGTGCTGATCCTACGTCGAATAATCGGCTTTCTGAAGCTCGGTAATGGCCCAGTCCAAGAATTGGTAAAGGCCCTCAGCATCGATCTCCAGCTGAGACTGCTCAGGATTACGGGCGACTAACAAGTCTTGGACGAAGCGCAAGGACTGGATTACGGCCTGGGTTACATCTTTGGGGTACCTGCTCATTGCACCACCTCCCGGCCGGTCGCCGAGGCGAGCGGCAAGACACGCTGTTGATTGCTCGCCGGAGTCGCCGGCGGCACCAGGCCCAGGGTACGCAGGGTCCGTAAGTGCTTGCGGACCGTGGAGCGATCTCTGCCGACCAATCGTCCAATCTCCCGTGGCCCCAGGCCCAACCGGGCATAAAGGGCCAGGGACAGCCCGTGCCCAACATTCTCAGCGAGGACCTGTTTGAATGGCTCGTAGCGGGCCTTGACGTCGGTGACCGCCTGGTCCGAGGCGAGCATCTTTTGCAGCAGGAGGTCGATAGCTTGGTACAGCTCTTTAAAGCGTTGGTCGCCGCTATTGGCACGCCAGCTCAAGAGCTTCTTGATCTGCTCGACCAGGCCGGAGCCAGCGTCCGCCGGTGTGGGCGCCAGCGCGGCGTCAAAGGCGTCGGCGGGGAGATCGAGGCCCTGGCTGATGACGGTCTCGGGGAGCTTGCCTGCCAACTCCGGGGACTGAAGGGACAGGCGAATCATCATTGGGCGCGTGAATCCTGTCGGGATGCCCCCCCACGTCAGTACGTGGGCGGGCTACGCTAGCTCACCGGCGGCGAGGTCACCAGGGGACCTGGGGCACCCGGTCCACCGGATTTGGCTATTTTCGAACCGCAAAAGCGCGAAGGACGCAAAGCGCGTGTGGGTTGAGGTGAGGAACGAACCCCAACGAAAGAGAAACTACGAATCACACGAATCCTCGCGGATCGATTCGCGCGATTCATAGTTTTTCCTTGTCATCCGGTTCGTCAGGCCACTTCCAGCTCTCCTGTAAGCTCTTCCGGCGGATAGTCGACGGCGGAAATATCCGTTTCTTCCAGAACCTCCATGAATGCCTCCGGAGAGAGGGCGGCTACCTTCGCAGCCTGGACAAGTGAGAGCTGGCCTGCTTCAAAGAGATTGAGAGCAAGGGCGCGATGGACGCCGTTCTCCAGCAACCGCTGATCAAAGGGAATCGCAATGATGACAGGGCGGTCATTCTCCATAATCAGCGACAGTTGTCCCCGCTGTGCATCGGAGAGGAGTTCGCCGAAACGCTGACGCAGATCCTGGGTAGTAAATACGTCCAAGTTCTTCATGTGACCCCCAATTATACTTTAAGGTCATATCCGATAGATGCATGGCGATTTCACTGCGCGCTGAATTGCGACGAAGGGAGCTAAAGAAACGCGATCCGATGCTCTGTGTCCTGCGCGTCTTTGCGGTTCAAACTGTCCTGCAGCCAAAAACCGCGGCCTCGTTGCAGCCTAGGGTAGGCTCCGCCCACCACCGAGTGAGTCACCGGTGGGCATAGCCTATCCCACTCGGTGGGCACAGCCCACCCTACAGACGACCACCGTCAGGCCGGAAGCCGGTCGAGGATACCGAATAAGGCCCGGTTGATGCGCGCATAGTCCTCTCCCGTCGCCGCGAGCATTCGTTCCGCGTCTTGCACGTACTTTCCGGGGATTATCTCGTCCGCGCAGTTGGCGACCAGGTCTGCCACGCTTGTGGGCGTCGATTCCAGATGAAACTGGAGTCCCAGCACCCGATCCGCGTAGAGAAAGGCCTGATGCCCACAGCCTTCACTGGATGCCAGATGGACCGCCCCATCCGGCAAGTCGAAGGTGTCTCCGTGCCAGTGGAATACCTCGAATCGATGGGGCAAAAAGGCAAGCAGGTCCGATGCCCGGCCTTGATCGGTCAGCTCGATCGGATACCAGCCGATCTCCCGGTGGGCATTTGGGTACACGCGGACCCCCAGGACAGCGGCGATCAGCTGGGCACCCAGACAGACCCCGATCACGGTCTTACCCGCGGCAATGGCCGCGTCTATTAGTTCCTTCTCGGTTGCCATCCAGGGATAGTCGGCCTCATCCCGGACCCCCATAGGTCCACCCATGACGACCAGCCAGTCGAATGTCCCCCGATCCGGCAATCTCCCATGCTCAAACAGGGGGGTGATGGTGATGGAATGCCCCTTGCCCGCGGCCCAGTCACCGATCCCGGCGGGCCCCTCGAAGGGGACGTGTTGAAGGACATGGATGCGCATGTGAATGGCTCCCGGATTCCGTGCACTCCATAATGTACATCGTGCTTAAATTGTATTTGCTAGATACCCTATTTATACAAAAAAGCCATTATTGAACCGAAAAAGTTCAATAATGGCTCCAATCAATCTTCTGAACGGATTAGGATTGCTTCTTCAAAGCAGCCAACCGCTCGGAAATCGATGATGGGGTAGGAGAAACCCCGGAAACGCTTGCAAGCGCCTGCTTGACAATAGCGTTATCCTCAACCTTAGTCGGTCCAAGCAGCTCCGCCTTATGCTTTGCGGCATCCGCACGCGCCTGCGCCTCAGCCGCTTGCTTGTTCATGCTCTCCAGCGCCGATCCGAGTATCGAGCTGTTTTGCTTCAGACCAGCAAGCCGTGCAGCTCGCTCCGCCTTCATAGCAGCACGTTCCTCATCCCGCTTTGACTTCTCCATGGTACGTGCAGCAGCCTTTAGCTGACTCCGTGCTGTCCTCAGATTCTCAGCGTATAGCTTTACCGTTGCCTCGAGATCATCCATCACTTCTTTTGCGTCTTCGGCCTCTTCCTTCTCTCGCTGGACCTCGGATGCCATCGATTCCAGCGTCTCGACCAACTGGCTCAATGCAGCATTCAGCTGATCGGCATTGTTGTCAGGCTGTGCATCGAGCTGCTGCTGAATATGTTCAGCTGCGGCTAACCGCTGTTGGTACAGATCCTCGATCGTATCGGCCTCCTTTTTCTCCCGGAGCCAATCCTGCTTCGCTTTGGAGAACTCTCGATTAACCTTATCGAAATTCTCCTCCATAGTAGCGATTTCTGCCTCGGTTGCCCCTTCCGGGTCAAACCCGACAATCGCATCCCGCAGCCCACCAACGGCATCGGTGAGCTTACCTTTTCCATAGTTCTTTATAAATCGACCAAACATGGTTTTTCTCCTCTTTTTTATTGAACCGAAATATCATTTTGATTAAGTGCTATCCCACTCTGCATCATCAGCTGTGCAGCCGATTCGTTTTCCTCGATCCCAACCAATAGATACTCACTGATCGGATTACTACCAACCGGACTCTCAACTTCACGACCATATAATAGCCATTGGTTTGTATAGGTCTCAACACCAGCTGGCGTTATCACCTTCTCATTATAAGTTCGGAACTCCGCCTTCTCCGTATAAGAGTCTCCCCACAACCGGTGATAGACAACATCGTCCACTGTCAATTCATGAAACCCGATATTCGCAAGCTCCCGGTCAAGCGAGGTCTCAGTCTCAGGCTCCAAAGTGACAATCTGCTTAAATAACGTGATCTCATTGACGATTGGTGTCTGGGAGCGATACTCCCTGCCTTCGACAAGCTGGAGGACAAATTCTTCCCCCGCCTGGTCCTGGACATAGAGCTGATGGACCGGCATCCCATCCAGCTCAAACTTGCCAATGGCAAGCACTTGCAGATCGCCATTCGGGACCACAAAGTTCGGATGAAGCACTGATTTCAACACCAATAAATCGACTGTCTCCAATCTGATCGTGCTATGCAGTGCCACCCTTAACGGAGAATGAAAGGCTTCAGTGGGAGGGATCTCCTTGCCCCCGATTCCAAGCTTCTTTTTTAGATACTGACCAATCATTTCAACAACTTCTCCCTGGACGAGTTACTGACCCACTACCGTTCTGATCTCATCCTCGAGCGAGGCAATATCAAAGGCAAGTGATGGATAAAGCTCAGGATTTGCATCCTTCCATGCATTGGCGATGACAAAATCGGCCCTCACGTATAGCGTATCAATGTCACCACTCCCAAAAACCACTCCATTCTGACGTGCAAGACTCGGGTACACAGATGAATCGATCTCCTTGTATTCGTACACATCTTCACCAGCCGGATCAGTCGTATTTTCAAGATCGCCATCACTGACATCAATCATAACAAGATTCCTGGTTACAGCCATCTCCTCGACCACTTTCATAAACCCGGTCTCTCCCGGAGCTGCGACATACATCATGCAGGACTTGGCATCAGTCACCTTCAATAATGCCTCTTTATTCGAGGCGACTGCCATCGAGGGGGTATTCAAAACAGTTTGGACTTCCCCATAGCCGGCATCCTCACCGATAAAATTCTTCCAGGTCTCCGCTGCACCGGACTTCTTCGGAAACCAGACTTTGTGATCTTCGGTAAGCCTACTGATTTTACTTGGACCAGACGCATGACAGATCAAATGAACAGCCTCTTTGTAAGGTGAAACAACACGTACAAACGGCAGGTTGTTAGTTTTTGTCGCCTCGATGTAATTCCAGTAGCTATCTCTCTGGATCCATGCACTATCACACTTTCCATCAACAAGGAATTCAAGTGCCTGGTTCGATCCAACCGTCTCCACTGGTACGACATTGACCGTATCACCAAGACTCAAACCAAGGCCCTGCTCAGTCACCCGATAATAAGCCCCTGATTGCGACCCGACACAGACCCTTAGCTGAGGCAATGTTGCAGCACGGACACTCGATGCCAAAACAATATCAGGATCGACACCCTTCGGCAAATAAGCCGGATCAACAGGTGTCCCCTCGAGTTTAGCAGCCTCGGCATCCATTGCAGCGAGTTTGTTACGCAAATCTTCATTCTGCTCAGCTAACTCATCCGCTTCTCTACGCCACGCCTGATAACCCGGATCATTTTGATGGTGATGAGCAAATGCCCCCGCATTTGAAACATTATTCAATAAACCAGCAAGGAAGATCGTCCCGAATAGACCATATGAAGGCGCCATGTTGTATACATAAGCCGGTGGCTCATAATCCTTGCCATAGAACCGCTCACGACGTTTCCAATAGCTTCCCCTATCGGTTTTACGAACACGTCGATAAATCGGATTATCACCATAGGTTTTATCAATCGTTGCATGACGTTGCCCTCCGATCGTCGAAGCTTTACCCGCTTGACCCGAAACAACCGGTGAAGGCTTTTTCTTGAATTTATCGCGCATTCGTTTTGCATTAATCGCCGCCTTTGTCCTTGCGCTCCGTCCGCTCGTAGCAATTCCTCCTTTTCTACCACCGGTTTTTATGCTCCCTTTTGGCTTACCGGTCCCTTTGGGTTTTTCGGTTCTTATGTTCCCTTTCGGCTTACCAGTCCCCCTGGGTTTTTCGGTTTTTATGCTCCCTTTCGGCTTACCGGTCCCCTTGGGTTTTTCGGTTCTTATGTTCCCTTTCGGCTTACCAGTCCCCCTGGGTCTTTCGGTTTTTATGCCCCTTTTCGGCTTACCAGCCCTCCTGGCTTTCGACACGCTTGAGATAGAGAAAGGTTTAAACCTCCCACCTTTCCCGGATCGAAACGAGCTACGTCCAAATCCTCCTCCAAACCGTTTGGCTTCGACATCCGTTACCAAAGGGTCGAGCGGTACTGCGCCCATCCCAAATGCCAGAACACCAGCAAGCAGACCTACATAAGGTTTTTTCATAAAATCATGCCTCTTAGCGAAGACGGCGAGTATACCTCCGTTCCCCTATCCCAGGCCAGTTGCAGCGCGATCTCGACGACCTTGGATTGGGCAACCCAAGCAGTGGTTTTTGATCCCGTTACCTTTATCCGCGGCCGACCCATCCGTTCCCGGATCGGCCCGTTTTCCCGTGCAACGCCTGGGCACGGAACAGGCCGATCAGGGTCTTGGCATCGGTGACGGTGCCGTCGAGGCACCAATCCAGGACTTGCCTGAAAGGCAGCCAGTGGATCTCGATGACCTCGTGGGTCTCGTGGTGGTGGGCAGCCCGCCGCAGGCCGCCGGCCAGGTAGAGGTGGATAATCTCGGTCAAGACCCCCGGCGAGCTGTGCAGAGTACCCAGCTCGGTCCATCGTTCCGCTTCCACCCCGGCCTCTTCGGAGAGCTCGCGTCGAGCGGTGCCGAGGGGTGTCTCGTCCGGCTCCAGCTTCCCGGCCGGCAGCTCCCAGAGCCAACCGTCGGCCGCGTGCCGGTATTGGCGCAACAGGCAAACTCGGTCCTGGTGATCCACGGCCACCACGGCCGCGCCGCCGGGGTGTCTGACGATCTCCAGCTCCGCCGCCTCGCCGTTGGGTAAATCGATAGTCTCCAGGCCCAAGTCGACGATCTTGCCCTGATAGACAGGCCGGCGCCGCACATGGTTGTCTTCTGTCACCTTTTTCCCCTCCCCAATGGAAGCCCATTCCCGTGATCTTTAGACTATACCTATGATAGGAGCACCATGACCACTGACGGTAAAGTGCCCGGAACACGACAATGTGACCTTACCATGAGCAACGACGAAACACGCAGTACCGCTGTTCCACCCTCGGCTGACCGGTAGGCTGCCGCGTTGCGGCGTCTATCATTCAGCCAAACACAGATTGCCATGCTCACCTTCCACTTCAATGCCGATGAGCGCACGGTCACCGCCAAGCAAATGGCGCAAGCAGTCGGATTCACTCACTAGAGCACAGCAAACTTGCAATGAAGAAGGCTTGCCACTCAAGGCTGCTCCCGATAGATTGCTCCAATTGATAGGCCCCTGGGTGTAGAACCATGACTCGACTCGAGATAGAACAAACCGTCGAATCCATCTGGGCGCTGTTCCGGGAAACCGACCGGCGCCTCGATCAACGCTTCGAAGAGACCGACCGACGTTTCCGGGAGACCGACCAACGCTTCGAAGAGACCGACCAGCGTTTTCGGGAAACCGACCGCCGCCTCGACCAGCGCTTCGAAGAGACCGACCGCCGTCTCGACCGGCGTTTCGAGGCCACGGAGCGGGAAATCGCGGCCCTTTCCGCCCAGACCCGGGCGGCCGAAAATCTCTTCATCGGCAAGTGGGGCCGGTTGCTCGAAGCCCTGGTGCGGCCGGGGGCGGCAGAGTTGTTCCAAGCCCGCGGGATCCCTGTCAACCGCACCCTGGAACGGGTGCGGGCACGCCAAGGCGGGGAGGAGATGGAGCTCGATCTGCTGCTGGTGAACGGTGAGGCCCTGGTGGTGGTGGAGGTCAAGAGCACCCTGCGGGTAGACGACGTACGCGCACTGATCGAGGATCTGAAGACATTTCCGAAGTTCTTCCCCGAATACCGGGACTATCGCCGCTTCGGGGCGGTCGCCGCACTGGCCATCGAAGAGGAGGCGGACCGATATGCCTATCGCCAAGGGCTGTTCGTACTGACCATGGGTCGCGAGGAGCTGGTCACCCTGCTCAATGACGACGCCTTCCGACCGAAAGATTTTGCCCTGGCTTGGTAGTACATCATTTCAAACTATTCTGCATGTTCGTAGGGAACGCCCTCTGTGGCGTTCCGAACGGCCTGCGGAACGGCACGGAGGCCATTCCCTACTCGACCTGAAAGTTAAGGTGAAGCAGCGTAGTAGTATATGAAAACAGTCGGTCAGAATCGAATGTCAACAGGCCCCAGCCCGGAATCGATGAGTTGGACTTCAAGGTGACAAAGTAGGAATGAGGTCAAGCAACGATGAAACCGGACCCAGTTGTCATCGCCCTCACCTTTGGCGCCTACTTTATGTTGGTCCTGGTCATCGGCTGGTATGCCTTTCGGCGGACCGCGAATCTGACGGATTTCATCCTCGGCGGGCGGCGGCTGGGCGGCGGCACCGCGGCCCTGAGCGCCGGTGCCTCCGATATGAGCGGGTGGTTGCTGCTCGGTCTCCCGGGCCTGGCCTATGCCACGGGGGTTCAATCCCTCTGGTTGGCGGGGGGCCTGTTGTTGGGCACCTGGCTCAACTGGCTCTTGCTGGCAAAGCGCCTGCGTGTCTTCAGCGAGGCCTACGGCAACGCCCTTACCCTGCCGGAATTCCTGGCCAACCGCTTTGGTGACGAGGACGGCTGGTTACGCGGAATCAGCGCCTTTTTTATCCTGTTGTTCTTCCTGATCTACACGGGCTCCGGGCTGGTGGCGGGGGGCAAGCTGTTCCAGTCCGTGTTCGGCCTGCCCTACTTGTGGGCGGTAGCGGCCGGGGCCTCAGCCATCCTGCTGTACACGGCGGTGGGCGGCTTTCTCGCCGTTTCCTGGACCGATGTCCTGCAGGGACTACTCATGGCCGCGGCCCTCGTGGCCGTCCCGGTGATGGCCTTCGGCAATGTCGGTGGGCTGGGACCTGGTCTTACGCGCATCGAAGCGGTCAATCCAAATCTGTTCAAACTCTTTACCGAAGCGGATGGCACGGCCCTGGGCCTGCTCGGAATCCTGTCGCTCGCCGCCTGGGGTCTCGGCTATTTCGGTCAGCCCCACATCCTGGCGCGCTTTCAGGCCATAAGATCCGTCACCGAGGTGGGACGGGCCCGCTTCATCGCCGTCTCATGGGTCGCCATTACCCTCACCGGTGCCATCCTCGCCGGACTTGCCGGTGTCCTGGTGCTGGATGCGCCGCTGACCGCGGACGACCGCGAAAGGGTCTTCATCGAGCTGGTGAACCTGTTGTTCCATCCGGTGATCGCCGGCCTCTGTCTCGCCGCCATCCTGGCGGCGATCATGAGCACGGCGGACTCCCAGCTGTTGGTCTCGTCCTCGGCCTTTACCGAGGACCTGTACCGTACCCGGTTGCGGCCCGAGGCGGGGCCTCGGGAGCTGGTGGCGATCGGGCGCGGATCGGTCGTGATACTGGCGGGCCTGGCCTTCATCATGGCCCTGGACCCGGAGACCATGATCCTGGACCTGGTGGGCTATGCTTGGGCCGGCTTCGGCGCTGCCTTCGGCCCGGTGGTTATCCTCTCCCTCTACTGGCCGCGCATGACCCGCCGGGGGGCACTGGCAGGTATCGTCACCGGCGGCATCACGGTGGTGGTGTGGAAGCAGCTCGAAGGCGGCCTGTTCGATGTCTACGAGCTCCTGCCCGGCTTTCTGCTCTCCCTGGCGGCGATCCGGATTGCATCTGTGAGCGATCCCGCACCGCGCGCCGGGCTCGCGGCAGGCTTCAAGCAGGCGCTCGGTAATCTTTCGTTAACTTCCCGGCAATAAACTAGCCCGTAGGGCGGGTCAGGCGTGTGCGCCAGGCGCCGCGATTGCCGCGGCGGTGGGCACGCCGTCACCCGCCGGATGGCCGCAGGTGGCAGCCCGTAGGGCGGGTCAGGCCAGGCCCCGTCCCGACGCAGGAGGGAACCTGGCCGCCACTCGACTGAGTGGCTAGCATCCGGCGGATGGCGCAAGCTTATCCGCCCTACGCGGGCTGGGTCCCGGTAATCTCTGCCGGAATGACGCGGTGGGGCCGAACGATTACAGTTTGACGTCTTTCTCCCACATGGGGATTTTCAGCTATGGCGAGTATCCTGGTTGTCGATGATGAACCCGATATCCGAGCGGTGATTCGATTTGCCCTGGAAGGAGCGGACTTTCGCGTGCACGAGGCCGGCCATGCCGAGGAGGCACGCCAGCTCCTCGGGTCCGAAGACCCTGACCTGATGCTGCTCGACTGGATGTTGCCGGGACGTTCCGGGCTGGAGCTGGCGCGGCAGCTCAAACAGAGTGCCGCAACCTGCGCTACCCCCATCATCATGGTGAGCGCCCGGGGTGAAGAGGAGGATCGAGTCAGGGGGCTGGACACGGGGGTGGACGATTACATCACCAAACCATTCTCCCCGCGGGAGTTGGTCGCCCGGGTCAATGCCGTGCTGCGGCGGGCCAAGCCGGAAGCGCGGGCCGATCAGATCGAGATCTCCGGCCTGCGCATCGATAACGTCAGCCATCGGGTCAGCGCCGGCGGCAAGCGTGTCGACGTCGCCCCTACGGAGTATCGGCTCCTGCACTTCCTCATGACCCATGCGGACCGGGCATTCAGCCGCCCGCAGCTCCTCGATCAGGTGTGGGGCAATCAGGTCTACGTGGAGGAGCGCACCGTGGATGTCCATGTTCGCCGCCTGCGCAAGGCCCTCGAGCCCACTAAACACGATTACATGTTGCAGACCGTGCGCGGTGTGGGCTACCGCTTCTCCAACAGGGTATGAACACGCGGCATACCGGCGCGGGTGAGGGATTCGTTGACGCCGCTCCGACACGGTTGCTGTCGTCGGGGGCCCTGATTTCGGGTAGCGGTGTCGGATCTCTTCCCGGTAGTGGATAAATTCTAAATGCTGAAGTCTGCCAACCCCTCCCTCGTCATTCCGGCAGGGATTGCCGGAATCCAG
>NZ_FLUY01000463.1 GCF_900092655.1 Candidatus Thiosymbion oneisti | reverse complement strand
TGAGGGTGATGTCCTTCCGGTCAGCAGCCGTACCGGCGATGATTTGACCCACGGCGAGATCGCCGGTCTCATCGATGTAGATGTTGCCGCCGGTGGCCTGCGCGT
>NZ_FLUY01001609.1 GCF_900092655.1 Candidatus Thiosymbion oneisti | reverse complement strand
AGACCCTGAAGTATCCCCACAAAAATCCCCTTCGGTGTCAGTCGGCCAGGAGGGCGTTATGCTCATCGGCGACCCATTG
>NZ_FLUY01000351.1 GCF_900092655.1 Candidatus Thiosymbion oneisti | reverse complement strand
TCAAGAACGGCCTGTTGCTCATTTGCGAGCTGAAATCCTCCATCGACAAGGGCGGTATGTATCTCTTCGAGCGCAAGGCACGTTTTTATGAGCGGCGCCAC
>NZ_FLUY01001771.1 GCF_900092655.1 Candidatus Thiosymbion oneisti | reverse complement strand
GGCAAGCTGGAGCTGGCAGAGCCCCCGCGCACCTTCATCGACAACCGCATCCGCAACAATGCGCTTACGCCCTTTCCGATCACGCTGGCCCATGCGGT
>NZ_FLUY01000263.1 GCF_900092655.1 Candidatus Thiosymbion oneisti | reverse complement strand
CTCGAAATCAGCCGCCGCATCCTCCAACGCCTCGGCGAAACCCCAGAGGCCCTCCGCGATCTCTCGGTCTCGCTCAATAACGTGGGC
>NZ_FLUY01000522.1 GCF_900092655.1 Candidatus Thiosymbion oneisti | reverse complement strand
AGATCCCTCCTGCGTCGGGACAAGAAAGATCCCTCCTGCGTCGGGACAGGGTTTGACGTGTTGCGTTCGACGCCCAACGGCTCGTTGGTCTATAGCCAGGCCAGTGCCGGCGTCTTAACGCAACCTACACCCACATTATCCCTCGCGCGGACCTCGTGTTGCGTGTAGGTTGCATTAGCCGCGCGAGAAAACGCCTGGGGGAACAACACGGCGTAACGCAACACGACGTTAGGATCCGCTTTAACCAGACAGCTTCTAAATCTTGGTGGCTCCGCTTTTGGCTGCCGATGAACGCAGATCGGTCATAATCACTTGCCATCAACGACGGTTCTTGATCTGTTTGCGTTGATTTGCGGATAACTTTTCCGTGAGGAGCCTGGGCGCTCAATGTTGTCGGTAATTGAGAGCATCTAGGGCTCGGCGCCGGGCAGGCCGAGATCCTGCCACAGTCGAAGTGTCGGAGCGGCCTGGTTCATGGTGTAGAAGTGGATGCCCGGTGCGCCGCCTTCGATAAGCCGCCGACACAGGTCCCAGACGACCTGGTGTCCGAACTCGCGAATGCTGTCCATGTCGTCCCCGTAATCTTCCAGTCGTTTACCTACCCAGCGTGGGATCTCCGCACCGCAGGCGGCGGAGAAGCGGGCGAGCTTGCTGTAGTTGGTGATGGGCATCACGCCGGGGACGATGGGGATGCCGATGCCGGCGCGTCGGCAGGCAGCGACGAATGCAAAATAGGCATCGGCGTTGTAGAAGTACTGGGTGATGGCGGCATCCGCGCCGGCCTCGACCTTTTGCTTGAAATACGCGAGGTCTTGCTTGGCACCCGGCGCCTGGGGGTGGACCTCCGGATAGGCCGCAACCTCGATGTGGAATGTGGCACCGGTCTCCTCGCGGATGCAGGCCACCAGCTCATTGGCATAAGCCAGCTCCCCGGTGTCGGTGGCACCCATACCGGAGGGCAGATCGCCGCGGAGGGCAACGATACGCCGGATATTCCGGCTCCGGTAGCGGTGCAGAATATCCCGGATCTCCGCCCGCGTGGAGCCGATGCAGGAGAGGTGAGGGGCGGTGTCGATGCCCCGGTCGCGCAGGAGCGCCACCGTCTCGAAGGTGCGCTCGCGGGTCGAGCCGCCGGCGCCGTAGGTCACGGAGAAGTAGCGGGGGGCAACGGCGTTCAGCCGTTGCACCGTGTCCGCGAGCTTGGTCATGCCCTGCGGGGTCTTGGGAGGGAAGAGCTCGAAGCTGTAGACAGGTCTGGTGTTTATTTCGTCATTCATAAAAATCAAGCCGCCAGGGAAAATGCCGGTACAGCTGCGCGCAAAACCGGAGACAATAGTGATTAACTACAAATCACGCGAATCTGCGCGAAGCGGATTGTTTACGCCCACCGGAACTTCGCGTCGATGCGTGTGATTCTTAAGAAGCTGTCTGGTTAAAGCAATCCTGAATGGTTTGGCGCGGTTTGGGGGACCGGGCGGGTTGCGTTCGACGCCCAAAGGTGCGCTGATCGTTTGCCAGGTTAGTGCCGGCGTCTTAACGCAACCTACACCCATATTACCCCCGCGCTGCCGACCCGCGCGGCCTTGCGTTAAGTGTAGGTTGGGTCAGGCGCGCTGTCCGGTCTCGAAGCACGGTGACGGGGCCAAACGCGCCGTAACCCAACACGCCGGATTTGTCCCGACGCAGGAGGGATCTTTTCCCACAACCAACGCCAAACAACTCAGGACCGCTAATAGCGGTAATAATCAGGCTTATAGGGTCCCTCGATGGGTACCCCGATGTAATCCGCCTGCTCCTGGTTCAGGAGGGTCAGATTGGCGCCGATCTTGCCGAGGTGCAGGCGGGCTACCTCTTCGTCCAGCTGCTTGGGCAGCACATAGACCCCGATCGGGTACTGGTCGGTATTGCCGAAGAGCTCTATCTGGGCCAGGGTCTGGTTGGTGAAGCTGTTGGACATCACGAAGCTCGGATGGCCCGTGGCGCAGCCCAGGTTCACCAGGCGGCCCTTGGCGAGCAGGATGATGCGCTTGCCGTCGGGGAAGATGACGTGGTCCACCTGGGGCTTGATCTCCTCCCATGCATAGCCCTCGAGGGAGGCGACGTCGATCTCGTTGTCGAAATGACCGATGTTGCAGACGATCGCCTGGTCCTTCATCGCCGCCATGTGGTCGTGGGTGACGATGTCCCGGTTGCCGGTGGCGGTGACGAAGATGTCCGCCCGGGGTGCCGCTTCCTCCATGGTCACCACCTTGAAGCCCTCCATGGATGCCTGCAGGGCGCAGATGGGGTCGATCTCGGATACCCAGACGATGGCCCCGAGGCCACGTAGGGACTGGGCGCAGCCCTTGCCCACATCGCCGTAGCCGCAGACCATGGCGACCTTGCCGGCGATCATGACATCGGTGGCCCGCTTGATGCCGTCCACCAGGGACTCGCGACAGCCGTAAAGGTTGTCGAATTTGGATTTGGTCACCGAGTTGTTTACGTTCATGCCCGGGAAGAGCAGCGTGCCTTCCCGCGCCATCTCGTACAGGCGGTGTACGCCGGTGGTGGTTTCCTCGGTAACGCCTTTGATGCCCGCGGCGATTCGCTGCCAGTAGCGCGCGTCGCGTTCGAAGATGCGCTTCAAGACGCCGAGCACCGCCGTCCACTCTTCATTGTCGTCGGCGGTGGGTGCGGGTACGCTGCCGGTCTGCTCGTACTCCACCCCCTTGTGGACCAGCAGGGTGGCGTCGCCGCCGTCGTCCAGGATCATATTGGGACCGGCACCCTCGGGCCAGCTCAGGGCCTGCTCGGTGCACCACCAGTATTCCTCCAGGGTCTCGCCCTTCCAGGCATATACCGGGATACCGGCGGCGGCGATGGCCGCGGCGGCATGATCCTGGGTCGAGAAGATATTGCAGGAGGCCCAACGGACCTGGGCGCCGAGTTCGACCAGGGTCTCGATCAGCACCGCGGTCTGGATGGTCATGTGCAGGCTGCCGGAGATGCGGGCACCGGCCAGGGGTTTGCGGGCCCCGTACTTTTCACGTAGGGCCATGAGACCGGGCATTTCGGTCTCAGCGATGGTGATCTCCCGGCGGCCCCACGCGGCCAGGGAGATGTCGGCGACCCTATAGGCGGTATGCTCACTATAGGCAGTATGCTCACTCATGGTAGTCAGCTCCAAATGATTATCAGAGTGAGCGCCGTTGTTTAAGATATCCCCTCACCGAGCCTGGCCCCGCTACTAAATCGGCTATCGGTTTTGGCGTAGTCGGAGCCCGACCACGTGTGCCAATTTAGTAGCGCCAATTTAGTAGCGGGGTCGCAGCGCTCCTCGGTGGGAAGGATTTGAACCACAAAGGCGCAAGCTACGAATCACGCAAATCGACGCGAATGTTCTCATGGGAACAAAAAATCCAATGCACGCACGTTCGCATGATTCGTAGTTAAGTAGCCCCTAGGATGGGGTGAGGAACGAACCGCATCAAATCTGATGCGGTTCGCGCCTTCTCGTGATGCCATCCTGTAAGATCTGCCGCGCTCACCGCATCCTACGTCCATCTACTCCGACGCTCAGCGGCTTGGTTGATAGTTGATCCGTTACAATCCGGCCGCGTCGCGCAGCTCCTCCGCTTTGTCGGTCCGCTCCCAGGTGAACTCAGGCTCCTCGCGCCCGAAGTGTCCGTAGGCGGCGGTCTTGTGGTAGATGGGTCGGATCAGGTCGAGCATCCGGATAATATTGTAAGGGCGCAGGTCGAAGTGCTCGCGCACCAGATCCGCAATCCGGTCCTCGGGCAGCTTGGCGGTGCCGAAGGTCTCGATGGTGATGGAGGTGGGCTCGGCTACCCCGATGGCATAGGAGACCTGGATCTCGCAGCGTTCGGCGAGCCCCGCGGCAACGATGTTTTTGGCCACATAGCGTCCGGCGTAGGCGGCGGAGCGATCGACCTTCGATGGATCCTTGCCGGAAAACGCCCCGCCGCCGTGGCGGGCCGCGCCACCGTAGGTATCGACGATGATCTTGCGTCCGGTCAGGCCGCAATCACCTACCGGGCCGCCGATGACGAAGCTCCCCGTCGGGTTGATATGGAATTTGGTGTCGCTGTGGAGCCACTCCTCGGGCAGCACGGGTAGGATGATGTTCTCCATCACCGCCTCGCGCAGATGTTGGTAATCTACGTCCGGATCATGCTGGGTAGAGAGCACCACCGCATCCACGGCGGAGACCTTGCCGTCCCGGTAGCAGAGGGTGACCTGGCTCTTGGCGTCGGGTCGCAGCCAGGGCAACACATGGGAGCGGCGCATCTCCGACTGGCGTTGCACCAGGCGGTGGGCATAGGTGATAGGCGCGGGCATGAGCACGTCCGTCTCATTGGTGGCGTAGCCGAACATCAGCCCCTGGTCGCCGGCGCCTTGCGCCTCCGGGTCGCTGCGGTCTACACCCATGGCGATGTCCCCTGACTGCTTGCCGATAAGGGACATAACAGCGCAGGTCGAGCCGTCGAAGCCCACGTCCGAGCTATCGTAGCCGATGTCCGTCACCACCCGGCGGACCAACTCGTCCAGGTCTACCCATGCATGGGTGGTGATTTCGCCGCCGACGATGACGACCCCGGTCTTGACCATGGTCTCGCAGGCGACGCGCGCCTGCTCGGGACGTGGGTCCTGGGTCAGGATGGCGTCCAACAGGGCGTCGGAGATCTGGTCCGCCACTTTATCGGGATGTCCTTCGGAGACGGATTCGGAAGTGAAGATGAAATCGCTTGCCATGGCTAAGGTGCCCATTGCCTTGGTTTATGTGGGTTGTCCGAGATCGGACCCCGGCTCGGCTCGGCGTCCATTCGAGGTCTCCAGAATCGCTAGATGGTAATCCGCGTTGGCGATTTTTGCTAGGGACTGCGAGTCGGTTTGGCTTTTTTACCGCTTCCGGTACTATGGCGCAATCCATAATCCTTTGTGATGTCAGGAGTCGATCGATGGTTACACTTCAGACCCCAGTCTGTGACTTTGGAACGCCGGCGCCGGATTTTTCCCTTCCGGGTATTGACGGGAAGGTTTGGTCCCGCGATCAGTGTAAAGGTGAGCAGGGTCTACTGGTTATGTTCATCTGCAATCACTGCCCTTACGTGCAGGCGGTGCGCGACCGAATCCTACGCGATGCCCGCGAGCTGGCCGACTACGGCATCGGCTGCGTGGCCATCATGTCCAACGATCCGACGGACTACCCGGAGGACTCGTTCGACAATATGAAGCGAGTGGCCGCGGATTATGATTTTCCGTTTCCCTACCTGTTCGACGAGACCCAAGCGGTCGCGAGGGCCTATGGTGCCGTCTGTACACCGGATTTTTTCGGCTACAACAGCGAGTTGGGGCTTCAGTACCGGGGCCGGCTGGATGCAAGTCGTAAAGAGCCGGCGCCGCAAGGCACGCGCCGAGACCTGTTCGAGGCCATGAAGCAGGTGGCCGAGACCGGTGCCGGACCCGAGGAGCAGATTCCGAGCATGGGCTGCTCCATAAAATGGAAGGCGTCCTGATCCGCCTGTTCCACCGGGCGGCCAGCAAGCGCGTATAAATCCTCCTGAAAACATGGCCTTGAGGGTGGGCTGTGCCCACCGCCACCCTTGCATTAGCCCGTAGGATGGTGGTAGGGCGGGTAAGCCAGGGGCGGCGCCACCCGCCATATATGCGGTAAGCGCCTGCCGACCGCCTCAGGGATGGGGCAGGCAGCGAACCGCATCTTTGGACGGCGGCGTGCCCAATATCTCCCCTGAAGGAAAAACTACGAATCACACGAATCGCGCGAATCGATCCGCGAGGATTTGTGTGATTCGTGGTTTTTCTTTGCAGCCGGGCGAGTTACCAGTGGGCATAGCTCCCTACACCGCTGGCGACTTTACGCGCTATAAAATATGGGGGAGCATCAAAAAGGACACCCACTTTGTTTATGGGACAATAAAAGCAATAAAAGGACACTCATCTTGTTTGACATCTTCCCCACCCCAAGCTAAGCTCAAGCTAAGCTTCTTCTCGACACCGAAACCACAGAGGGCCCACGATGACTGCTCCTCGTTCCGTTCTCGTCTCGCTTGAGGACACCCCTTGGTATCACTGTGTATGCCGCTGTGTACGCCGTGCCTTCTTGTGTGGTGAGGACCCGTTCTCAGGCCTGAATTTCGACCACCGTCGCGGTTGGATTGTTGAGCGTATTCAGCAGCTTGCTGCTTTGTTCGCCATTGATGTAGCTGCCTACGCGGTGATGAGTAATCACTATCACATCGTGGTGCGCATCGACCGCGAACGGTCCTTGGAGTGGTCGATCGAGGAGGTACTGAGGCACTGGACAGCGCTCTTCACCGGGCCATTGTTGGTGACACGTTATCTCTCGGCGGCACGGGCGAAGATGACCCAGGCGGAGATTGCCAAGGTTGAAGAACTTGCTGAGGTCTATCGGGAACGATTACATGATCTGTCCTGGTTCATGCGCACCCTCAATGAGCACATCGCCCGCCGGGCCAATGCCGAAGATGGGGTGAAGGGGCGGTTTTGGGAGGGTCGCTTCAAGAGCCAGGCGTTGCTCGATGAGAAGGCATTGTTGGCGGCGATGGCCTATGTGGATCTGAATCCGGTACGGGCCGGGCTGGCCGAGACGCCGGAGACCTCGGACTACACCTCGATTCAGGAGCGGGTCGTCGGGTTGCCGGAGGAAGTCGGGTCCGAAGCCGGCTCGCAGGAGACCGCAACCACTAAAGATCCTGAGGTAATGCTCGATGGGGAGCGGTTACGACCAGAGGCCGAAACGCACGTCTTACCCCAGGCCCCTCTGATGCCCTTTGATGCCACCGCACGGACCCCCTGGGCAGTGCCCTTTGCCTTCGATGACTACCTGGAGTTGGTCGATTGGACGGGTCGAGCATTACGCGCGGATAAACGTGGGTACATTGAGGCGCAAGCACCCAAGATCCTCACGCGACTAGGCATCGACGGGGAGCGATTTATCGACTTTGCCGAGCGTTTTCTCAAGGAATTTGGAACAGCGGTCGGT
>NZ_FLUY01001373.1 GCF_900092655.1 Candidatus Thiosymbion oneisti | reverse complement strand
TGGCGCCGCGATCGATTTGACGCCCGACGCGCGCAATCGCCGCTTAAGTTCCAAACAGAATGGCGCACTACACTAGCG
>NZ_FLUY01001266.1 GCF_900092655.1 Candidatus Thiosymbion oneisti | reverse complement strand
GCCGCTTAAGTTCCAAACAGAATGGCGCACTACACTAGTTTACCCTCACCACTACCAGCGGCGAATTCTTTCACAGTCTCTGGAGCGTGGGAACGAGCCATTAGGGCATCGTGGCCGCTCATTTGCTCCATAACTCGTTGTTTTAGATTGCAATAATGTGGGGATACCTCAGGGTCTGCCCCTGTTTTCCTGCTAATCTGAAATGTCAGAATGTCGGGAACTGAGTATTCCTGTCAAGACCGAAAAAAGTTCTTCAAGATCGGAAGGAACACGGTATGAATCAATATCTTTTGATATCAGTTTTTCCTTTCTGTCAAGCTCTCCAAATCTCCATAAATCTCCGACCGTAACCGCTCCGTATATGGAAGCATCGCTTTCTTCAATATACTTGTCAGCCGCAATCAGTTCTACAGCCAGCTGGCTGAATCCTTTTTCCATATCTGCTTTCTTAGCTTCGATAACTATCAAACTGATCTCCGATCTTACAAAATAATCAATATTTCCTTTAAGCTGATTACTGACGTATAGAGGGTATTCTATATCGATATCTATTTCAATATGATCCATCAGTTCCAGCAGAAGCGGGGCAACCAGAACTTCCCGTTTTGCTGTTTCCGAGTTGAGTGAGATATGAGGTAGTTTTTTATAGAAAGTATTTTTCAATTTTTCCAGCGAACCTTTGAAAGGATGTACGGGAAGATCGATCTTTTTCAGCCGGAACTGATAACCGAACTCTGCAACAATTTCTTTGGTAGGATTACTCAGTTCGAAATAATCGGAAAAAGTATATGATTTTCCTTCTTCAAGTATCGGTTTTCTCATAAATCACCTGTCAGCTTTTTTGATTGGAATTTAAACGCCTAACGGGGAGCTAACCAGCAACATCCATTGCCCCCATGGACGGGGGCAATGGAGGTTTGTCTGCGTTCAGCGTCTTGATAGGCGGCGCGTCCCATGTTGCACTGACGTTTTTGCAGGCGATATCCTGTTTTGGTGTCTGAAACGATAGGGATATCAAAGCGCCGCCGTGCATGTTCCTGTGTGCTTTCCTTTTGGTAGCCGAATGTTAGACGAATGATCTGTTAGACGAATGATTTGTGAAAAACGACCCATCAATTGAGCCTGACCCCTTTTCCCTGCTAGCCCATTTGGGTTCTATAGTTTCTGAATTTCTTCAATTGTTAATCCAGAAATGCCTTCAATATCTTGAATATCCATGCCTTTTCGTTTCATGGTCTTTGCCATTTCAATTTTTTCTTCTCTTCGTCCTTTCTCTTCTCCAAGTTGAATCCCTTCATGTAACCCTTTTTCTTTACCTTTCTTTTTCCCTTCCTTCTTGATCCTCTCCTTGACTTTATAAGGCAAAATCCATCGTTCACTTGCCTGAAGTTTCTTGAAGATTCCTGAATCGACAAAACTATGATAGGTTTCGTCGCTGATAATGAGATGATCGATCACTTCGACCTTAAGGAATTTGCTCGCCTGGATAAAATGATCGGTAAGGTCTTGATCTTCGATTGAAGGCGTCACATTCCCACCGGGATGGTTATGGACCATGATAACCTGAACGGCGAGCTTGTAAATCGCCATGCGGAAGGCTTCTCTGAGTTTGATGTTGATCATGTTAGAAGAACCCAAAGCGACCAACTCGATATAGAGGATCTTGTTCGCTTGATTCAAACCCACCATCCAGAAGTGTTCCTGACCTTGACCGAT
>NZ_FLUY01000652.1 GCF_900092655.1 Candidatus Thiosymbion oneisti | reverse complement strand
GCGTGGGAGCAGATCCCGACGCTCCAGCGTCGATTAAGCGCCTCGGTAGGCTAACCGCCAACGCCGATCAGCACAGAGGAGCTGCGTCCGCTGG
>NZ_FLUY01000286.1 GCF_900092655.1 Candidatus Thiosymbion oneisti | reverse complement strand
TGGGCCTCGACCAAGTTGGCGTGCTCACTACGAGTGATACTGCGAGGAGCGCCGGAGTCGGGCAGACACACCGCCTTCAGCGGGCAATCCTGGCACTGACTGGCCGGGCGGCTGTAGCGGGTGCGCCGGCGGCCATTCTTCTGATGCGGCTG
>NZ_FLUY01000178.1 GCF_900092655.1 Candidatus Thiosymbion oneisti | reverse complement strand
CGCCAGGGATGGCAAAAGCAGTGGGGGTCGAATCGTTAAGTCGCACAACCATGTCACTTTGAATTTAACCACTACCGTTGATTTATAAGGACATACGCCCGCCCTAGCCTGTGCCCTTCTCTGTGTCCTCTGTGATTCGAAAGGACTTTTGCGACACCCAAAGAACTGGAGGATACCTAGATGGAATGGTTCGTCATCGTCCCTGCCGCCGCCCTGGCCATCGCCATGGTGATTGTTGCCTGGCAGTGGGGTCCACACCAATGCCATTAAGTTAGCTGCCGGCCGCTGGTCGTGGTAGGTCCGGTTAGGCGCGTGCTTCGGTGTTCGGTTGGGTC
>NZ_FLUY01000680.1 GCF_900092655.1 Candidatus Thiosymbion oneisti | reverse complement strand
GTTCTTGGCAAGCGCCGCTGGTATCCCCCGTCGCTGAGGTTCGATGCGGTCGCGCCGCTTTGCCGGCGCACTCCAAAGCAGTCCGGA
>NZ_FLUY01000010.1 GCF_900092655.1 Candidatus Thiosymbion oneisti | reverse complement strand
TCGTGGCTCAGCCCGATTCACGCATCAGCGAGATCTACCGGGAGATTGCCCGCAGGACCGCGGCCAAGCTGTCCCTGTAGGCGAAGGATTATGCGGCCAAGTTCCCACGGATCGTGATCCAGAACAATTGAAGGGAGTCTTGAGCAATCCTGGATGATTTGGCGCTGTTTGGGGGACCGGACTTTCTTTATCCACAGATTACGCAGATTTGCGCAGATTAAGAACGAAACAATCTGTGAAAATCTGCGTAATCTGCGGATTAAAAAGACGCCTTCTCGGGCAACCCAAAATAACGCAGAATCGGACTCCAATCTCAAATTGCCCTTGCCTGAGCTGAGGCATTTCCGGTGTAGCTCCCCGGACTCAGCGCCTTCAGACGGGCCTTGGCAGCGTCCGGGATATCCAGGGAGTCGATGAACCGCGCCAGGTCCGCCTGGGTGATCCGATGACCACGGGTCAGCGCCTTGAGCTTCTCGTAGGGTTGTTCGACCCCGTAGCGCCGCATCACCGTCTGGACCGGCTCCGCCAGGACCTCCCAATTGGCATCCAGATCGGCCGCCAGGCACTCTGCGTCCGGCTCCAGCTTACCGACTCCGCGCAGGATGGATTGCAACGCAATGCTGGTGTGGGCAAACCCGACCCCCAGGTTACGCAGCACGGTAGAGTCGGTCAGGTCCCGCTGCCAACGTGAGATCGGGAGCTTCCTGGCCAGGTGCCCGAAGATGGCGTTTGCCAGCCCCAGGTTCCCCTCGGCGTTCTCGAAGTCGATGGGATTGACCTTGTGGGGCATGGTGGATGAACCGATCTCGTCTGCCACCGTCTTCTGCCGGAAGTAACCGCGCGCGATGTAGCCCCAAAGGTCGCGGCAGAAGTCGATGAGGACAGTGTTGAAGCGGGCGCTGGCGTCGAACAGCTCCGCTATGTAGTCGTGGGGCTCGATCTGGATGCTATAGGGATTCCAGTCGAGACCGAGCGACTCGACGAAACCGTAGGCAAACCCCGGCCAGTCGAGGTCCGGATAGGCGGCAAGGTGGGCATTATAGTTACCTACGGCACCGTTGATCTTGCCCAGCAGCCGCACCTCGGCCACCTGCTTCCGCTGGCGGTCGAGCCGATAGACCACGTTGGCCATCTCCTTGCCCAGGGTGGTGGGGGACGCGGGTTGACCATGGGTACGCGAGAGCATCGGCAGGCCCGCGAGCTCGTGAGCAAGGCCACGGACCGCCTCCACGACTTCATCCATCCGGGGGATCAGCACTTGTCCGCGCCCTTCGCGCAGCATCAGGGCGTGGGACAGGTTATTGATATCCTCGGAGGTGCAGGCGAAATGGATGAACTCGCTCACCGCCTCGAGCTCGGCATCACCGGCGATGCGCTCTTTGATGAAATACTCCACCGCCTTGACGTCGTGGTTGGTCGTGCGTTCGATATCCTTGATTCGGCTCGCATCCGCTTCCGAGAAATTCTCCAGGATCCCATTCAGAATACCGGTCGCGTGCTCGGATAGGGGTGGGACCTCGGTGATGCCCGGATGGTCGGCCAGGGCCTGGAACCAGCGTATCTCCACCAAGATACGGTGCCGGATCAGGCCAAATTCACTGAAGATGGGCCGCAGGTCCAAGGTCTTAGAGCCATAGCGGCCATCTACCGGAGATACGGCAGTCAGGCTGGAAAGCGCCATGATGGGAAATTCTCCTCAGAATACCGCTGGGGTTCGGCAGCTCGACAGACAAGCGCGTATAAACCTTTTCGGTAGTGGTATTTTTTAAATGCTAGAGTAGAATAACTCATCTACAAAATCAATCAAAGGGGTTTTCAGTCATGATT
>NZ_FLUY01000287.1 GCF_900092655.1 Candidatus Thiosymbion oneisti | reverse complement strand
AACCAGCGCTTGAGGGTACCGAAGGGGTGTTCGACCAAACCGGCGCGCTGGCGCATTCGTGTGGCCCCCTGTTCAGCCATCCGTTGCCGGTGGGCCTCGACCACCTGGGCGTGCTCACTACGATAGATACTGCGAGGAGCGCCGGAGTCGGGCAGACACACCGCTTTCAGCGGGCAATCCTGGCACTGACTGGCCGGGCGGCTGTAGCGGGTGCGCCGGCGGCCATTCTTCTGATGCGGCTG
>NZ_FLUY01000283.1 GCF_900092655.1 Candidatus Thiosymbion oneisti | reverse complement strand
CTGCGGACGACTTGTTGCCTCGGTCTCCTGAGCGAATAACTACGGCGAACTTCCATCTAGTCTTGATCCCTATGGCTACCACCTCTATGCTGGTCGGACGATACAGTATTGAGGCAAGCAATGGCTAGTACAGCTGCGTACAAAAACCGAAAACAAGAACCACGAATGGACACGAAT
>NZ_FLUY01000120.1 GCF_900092655.1 Candidatus Thiosymbion oneisti | reverse complement strand
CAGCACCTCGGAAGCCCGGAAAGCGGTGCCCAGGCGCTAAATCGGCGGTGTCTAGCCGCTGAGTGCCGGCTCCTGGAATAGCTAATAAAAACAGTGTGTTATTCTTCATGCGGCCAGGTGTGCGAGGACCTGGCTATTGCCGACCTGTTTTCG
>NZ_FLUY01001252.1 GCF_900092655.1 Candidatus Thiosymbion oneisti | reverse complement strand
GGGCCCCGGACGCTTTGGCCTTAGCCACCTTGACCGGCTTCGATTTGGGTTTGGCCTTAGCCACTTTGCCCGGTTTCCGCTTGGGTCTGGCCTTGGCTACCTTGACTGGCTTCTGCTTGAGTCTGGCCTTAGCCACCTTGACCGGCTTCGACTTGGGTTTGGCCTTAGCCACTTTAACTGGCTTCTGCTTAGGCTCGGCCTTGGCTACCTTCACGTGCAGCCGCTGGCCGGAACGGATGTTGGTGTCGCCCGGTCCCATCCGGTTGAGACGCCGCAGTTCGGCAACGGACATCTTGTAGTATGTGGACACCCCATAGAGGGTCTCGTTCGGTTTGACCACATGCACCTTCAGGGC
>NZ_FLUY01000019.1 GCF_900092655.1 Candidatus Thiosymbion oneisti | reverse complement strand
AAGCTCAAAGGGTCCGCCGCCGCCTTATGCGCCGAATCCGTCCGGGCGGCCGCCGAGGCCCTGGAGAATGCGTGTCGCGACGACCGGACCGAAACAGAAACACTCAAGGACCTGACGGCAAATCTGGCCACTGCCCTCGAGGCCTTGCTCGCGGCCTGAAGCGGGTGGAGACGTAGGGTGGGCTGTGCCCACCGAACACCGGATCGCGCGGTAGCCCAGGTAGGTCGGGTAAGGCGCGCCTGCTGCGAAGCTGCTGCCATTAGCCGCGGTGATTGGCGCGCCGTCACCCGACACCGGGTGGCCGGTATGTCGGGTGGCCGGCTCCGGTGGTGAGTTGTTACGAAGCAGGCCGGGACGGCTTCTGGCGGCACCGCCAGTTGGCCGAGTTGGGGATCGCGAACCAGTCACACGGTAGTGGTGGGCACAGCCCACCCTACGGATCCGTTCATCGAGCCGCGACTTAATTTGACTCAACGCGGACGGCGCAGCCGCCGGCGTCCCTGGTAGGCGGCAATCTGGCGGATGATGGGCTGGTAGGGGAGAGCAGCCAGGGTATGGAAGTGGTCCAGTGCTGCCTCGATGATGCCGTGGATGTCCTCGATGGTGTCCGGGATCGGCGCGTCGGGCATCGCGACGGCGTGCAGTCCACGCAGGCCGCCGACCTGGACCCGCATGGCCTTGGCATGGGGCAGGGCCGCGTCCTCGTCCGTGGCCTTTAAGGCGAAGCGGGCCTGCCGGCGCAAGAGCTCGAGCAGCTCCAGACACCGGGCCTGGGCCGCGTCGGAGCCGCAGTTGATCCCCTCGCGCTCGGCGATGCAGAAGCGCCGTCCGCGGCTGCATCCGCAGTTGTTGGTCAGGATGCTCTTCTCGAATGGGCAGAAGCGCTCGTTGATGGCGCGGTAGGTCTTACGGAATACCTCGTTATCCATGTCCGCCGGTGCCTAGTACATCATTTCGCTTGATAGTACATAAATACGCTATTCACCACAGAGACACAGCAGGGCGGGCGCGTATAAATTTCTTTTTGATTAACAAGTTACTACCAGCCGTGTCGATTGGGCAAAGCTGGGAGCGCCGGCATCCTGCCGGCTCGTAGGTTGGGCAAAGCCGGATCAGGGACGATCCGGCGTGCCCAACATCAACATTTCGTTGGGCACGGCGCACCCTCCAAAGATGCGGTTCGCTGCCTACCTGCCCCGTCCCTGGGGCGGTAGGCAGGCGCTCACCACATCTTACGGCCCTTGCCCAACCTACAAGATCATGTTTTCGGGAGGATTTATACGCGCTCGCCCTGA
>NZ_FLUY01000016.1 GCF_900092655.1 Candidatus Thiosymbion oneisti | reverse complement strand
ATGAGGGCATCGTGGCCGCTCATTCGCTCCATAACTCGTTGTTTTAGATTGCAATAATGTGGGGATACCTCAGGGTCAAAGGGCGAAGATCAGTGCCTTTTGCGACACCCTCCTGGGGCGGTAGGCAGGCGCTTACCACACCTGACGTGGTTCGCCGCCGGCCAGGTGTCCATCGATGCGGTTCGCGCCACCCGGCAGTGCCATCCTGAGAGATCTCCCACGCTCACCGCATCCTACGTCTATCTTACGGGCTTTGCTCAACCTCCAGTTTCCCCTGCCGGTGCCGGCTCGTGGGCACCAGGTCCGGATTATAACCGAGGGGGTTGTAAAGCGCGGGCAAGCCCGCGCCTACCGGATAGATCGGGCGGTCCCGACTCACTGCCAGCGTAGCCACCCCCAGAGCACGGCGATGAGCTGTTCGTACCAGGGGTCGTCGCTGATGGCACGGGCCAGCTCGTGGCCGGCGATCCGGTCCGCCAGGGCGGTGGGGGCCAAAGTGGCGGGAGCGGACTCGGTGAGCGGCGTAAAACAGCGCAGTGCCGGTTCGTCCGCGCCGATCCAGCCATTGGCGACCCGTTGGAAGCGGACCAAGGGGTCGGCGGCGTCCTGAGCGAGGTCCCGCTGATCCAAGCCGTCGATGCCCTGCACGCACCAGATGTGGCGCAGGCCATCGTCCCGGGCCCGGATCCGGCCCCCGGCGAGCCCTTCCAGAGCGAAGCCGAGCAGGGCCTCCGGGTCTCGGCACAGGCCGATCAGGGTTGGGGCGAGTGGGGCCGGCTCGTGGTTCTCGGCCCGGCAATAGGCATCATAGCCACGGTAGGCATGATGCTCCTCGGTAAAGACGAAGGGCGGTACGGTCGGGGTTTCAGGTCCGGGCCACAGGTAATCGCCGGCCAGGTGTTCCTCGCAGGCGACGATGCGGGCCTCGCGGCGGTCGCAGGGCGTGAGCTTTATCTGTTCCACATGGGCGGCGGCCTGGAAGGCGCCCTCGCCCTGGATCAGATAGCGGCCACGGGCGCCGGGGTTCAGCTGATCGGAGCGGGGGCGTCCGACGCGCAGCTCGGGGAGGGTCGCGGGGTCATGGTCCGCAAGCCCCCAGGTAGCGAAGGCCGGGCTGAGGTCGGCGCCGATCCGGAGCAACACGTCGGCGAGCTCACTGATGGCTACGCCACCAGGGTCCAGGTCTTCCGGGGACCAGCGGCGTGCCGCGGCGCCCTGTAAGTGCAGGTATAGATGCACTTGGGTACCGGCCCGCTCGATGCTCCAGCCGATGCGTTCCGAGAGCCGCTCGCTCAGGTCGGGCAGGAGGCGTTCCGGCAGGGCAGCGATCTGCTCCCAGCTCAGCGGGAGGCGCGGGGAGCGGGCCGTGGCGGAGCCGCAGCCGGCGTCGCGCAGGGCCTCGATCTCGCGGTGTAACAAACCGTGGCGCTCGTCCAGCAGCCGCATCACTCCGCTGCCTTCGCTGCCTTCTCTACCTTCACCCAGGCGGTGGTCCCAATCGGTAAGGCGGCGGACCATGGTCTCGGTCTCGGTAAGGGCCTGGGTAGCGAGCTCGACGACGGTCTCGGCCTCGCGTCGCACCACCGGGGCCGGCGAGTGGGCCACCAAGTGGGTAGCGGTCGCGCTTCCCGCGTGCAGACGCCGACGCAGCTCGCGCAGGGCATGGATACAGAGGGCCAACGCATGGGGCTCACAGACACCTTCCGAACCTGTATTGAGGGTATCCACCAGCCAGCTGTCGAGGGCGGCGTGCACCAATCGGCGTTGTTCATCGAGGAGCTCGTTGCGGGCCAGAGGCGAGATACCGCCGCTGATCTCGGGGCCGGCGCCGTGATTGAGGCTCTGTTGCAGGCGAGTCGGGTCTTCCAGGGTATTCAGGGCGTTGAAGACCCAGGGATAATCGGCGTCCTGGGGGCGTGCCTCGAGCCAGGCCTGCACTAGGGCCGAGGCGCCCTCGGGTGTGTGGGCATCGGCGCTGTATTCTTCTAAGGAACCCCGCCTAGCCAGGCCCCACAACCGATCGGCCAGGGTGCGGCGCAGGGTATCGACGACCAGATAGATATGCAGGCTGAGGGGGTAGAGATAGTGCGAGCTCGGCTCGATGCGGTGGACCAGGCAGCGGCCGAGACGGCGGCTATGGTCGTTGTTGACGGCGTCTTGAGCCACGAAGTGGGCACGTAGGCCCTGCTGCTGGTCGTCGGCCAGCCAGGCGAAGACGGCCTCGGCGGTCTTGGGGTACAGCACCTGCTCGGCCCGCCAGATACCGAGGTCCGCCGGGCCGATCCAGAACACGCGGTCGAACCAGCGCCGCAGGGGTGTCAGTCCGGGTGCCGGCGCCAGGGGCTCGCCGCGCAGGGTGGAGAAACGGTCCAGCTCCCCGAGCAGGGCCAGGTGGTTGGCCTGACGCATGGCACGCTCTTCGGGACGCGCAGCGATAGCCTGCTCGGCATGGGGGGCGGATAGAAACAGGGTCGTGGAGCTGTCGCCGTACCCACGCTGGTCCAGCAGATGGCGCACCAGCCAGCATAGGTCCAGGAGGCCCCCGCTCCCGGTGCCGCCGCCGCTGCCGGCGGTGATCAGGATGTCGATGCCCCGGTCGTCGGCGCACGCAATCAGGGCGTCGAGCAGGGGGCCGATACGGGCCTCGAGGGCGGTGCGGTTTGCCAACAAGGCCAAGCGACCCAGACTGCGCTCATGTCCGGTGCCGCGATGCAGATCGGGTCGCGCCCCGCCGGCCCTCAGACGTGGGGCCTCGAGCCAGGGGTAGTCAGGCTCGGGGGCGTCGGCCGCAGCGGAGATGATGGGCTCCAGCGGGCAATCCAGGGTCATATGCTCGTCGGCCTCCAGCCTCACCAAGCCCACATGGGGTGGGGGGAAGAAAAGCTCGTCGGTGGTATCCAGGGCCAGAAAGCGCAGTCGACCGAGGTCGAGGCGCTCACCGCGCTCCCAGGCCAGGCGTTTGCTGTGCACCAAGGTCTGGATGCCGGCATAGCCTAGGCCGATGATGAGGGTAGGCCGGACGGATAGGGTTGGCTCCGGCGACCGGGTCGGTTCCAGCAGGGGCGGCAGGTCGAGCGCCTGGGGGCGTGGCGGCACCGGTTCGGAACGCACGGCCACTCCCTGCTCACAACGGAATGATCGACCGAACAATAGAAAGAACAGTGGGTTCAGGATCGGCCACAGCAATTGCCAGCCGGGGACGCGCGGCAGGATCAGGACCCGCGGCCCGGCATTCGATGGGGTGTTGCGCAGGTCGTCGGTTGCGATCTTGGCGTGCAATAGCGCCGGTTGCGGGGCTACGGGCTGCCAGCCCGGACACAGGGCCTCGACGCTGTACTGCAGCGCTACCGGGCGCTCCTGGAGCGTGGCGAGCAGCCAGGAGAACTCACCATCCTTCAGGCTGAAGGCCGCTGGCTGCAGCTCGCCCCAGTCGCGCAACCCGAAACGCCCGGTGGTAGAGAAGTGCTCGGAGACCTTGACCTGGGTGGCCTCCCGGCCGGTAATCATGTGCCCGATCTCGGAGTAGAGGGCGGCCAGCTCGTCGATTCGATCGGCATGGAAGCAGTGGTCCGGGGTACTGGCGAGGCGGCGCAGGAGGGGCATATCGGCGGCCCCGATGCCGACCGTGATGAGCCGCAGATCCGGGTCGCGCTTGAGCTGGTCGGCCGCGGCGGTGGCCGGATCGGCCGCGCTGCCGCCGTCGCTCAACAGCACGACCGCGCGCCGCCGGCCGCGGTCGCCGGCCGCGGCGCGTTCCATGGATTTACCCGCAACCTCCAGGCCACGGGCGATATCGGTTGCGCCGCCGCGGCCGATACCTTTGACGGCGCGGATCAGGCCTGGTTTGCGGTCCGTCAGCGGGCAGACTTCTTGAGCCTCGTGGTCGAACTCCACGACCGCAAAGCGGAAGCCGCCGGGCGTGGTGCGCACCAGATTGATGGCGGCCTGGTGGGCCTCCTGGAGGGCACTGCCGGTACCTGAGCCCATGCTGGCAGAGTGGTCGATGACCAGCACCAGGTCCCAGGGGGGAGCGCTGTCGTCGATTTGGGGCCACGGCAACCCCGTGGCCGAACATCTCAGGGTGACCTCGAGGGTATCGCCGACCAGGCACAGCCTGCGGTCGATGCTGCGCGTGAGCGGTCGCTTGTCCGGCTTCGGGTTAGGCCCGACCAGCAGGTAAAGTGCGACCCCGATGAGGATCCACAGGAAAACCAAACTCAGAATAAACAACAGCATCTTCATGCCCCAAGGCTAGTACACGGCGGTGCAAAACATAAAGCGATTCAGACTTGTGGGGATACTCCTGTTTTATCCGCAAATGAACGCAAATAAACGCAAAGAGGATCCGCTCTTGTTCCCCCTCTCCCCAAACCCTCTCCCGGAGGGAGAGGGAGTGCGGCTTGTAGCGTGCCCAACACACTTGCTAGTGGCGATGTTTCCATTTAAACCCTAACCACTACCGCGCGATCACTTTCTATTGAGTACCACCGAGTAGCGGATCCCGGTCTATTGCTCCGCCAGCCAGGCCAGATAGTCGGCGAAATCGTCATGCCCATCGTAGGGGTCGGGCGCGGTGGATCGTGCCGGGTCGACCGGGATGTCCAGACCATGACTGACGTAATAGGTCGCCGCATCGGCCAGGGTTTGGGTCTCGATCCGGGTCAGCCGTATCAGGTGTCGGGGGTCGCGGACATACCAGAACCCGTCCATCGGGTGGCGGAAGACCTGGCCGTTGCGATAGAGCTTGGCGAACCCGCGCAGTCGGTCCGGGTCTGCGAGGGCGATGCCGGTCGCGGCGGGTAGATCGATGGTTGTGCGGCCCAGGGCCTGGGCCAGCTTTCGGGCCGCGTGCTGCAGGTAACGCTCGGGGTGATGCAAGGCGGGGCCCGGTGGCCCCTGCTGGTCGGACCGGAGCAGGGGCAAGGTTTGCAGCACACTGATGCGATTGCGGTCCCGGACCGAAATCACGCGGACCTGCTCGGCGGCATTGACGGTGAGCTCGGTCAGGGTCTTGGTCAGCTGAGTGCGGAAACCGTGCAGATCGGGATCATTGATGCCATGGAGCTCGGGCACCGTCGCCAACAGGCCGCTTTGCTCGCCGCGCAACGGGCCCTTGAGCCGCTCGACGAAGGGGACCAGGGCGCGCTCGTGGTCTTCTTGGGTAGCGGCACGCAGCAGGGACAGGATATGGAAGTCGTGCGAGCGGTCGATGACCGGGGTCGCCTCGTCGTGCAGGTCGGCCTCGAAGCGCCGCAGCTCCGATGCGCTCGGGGCATAACGTCTGGTCCGGGCACCCCGCAGCACCAGGTCGATGCCCATGGGCTGACCATTAGAGCCGGGGACGGTAAGCTCCCAACCGCAACGTGCGGCGAGGGCCTCTACCTGATTGGTGTCGGTGGGGTCGGTGTCGGTGGCGAGCCAGCGTTGAATGAAGGTCTGGAGCAACCGGTCGAGCTTGGAGTCCAACTGGTCACGTTCGGCCAGATCGGCGGCGGATACCGACCCAACCAGGGTGCGTGAGCTGCCGCGAGCCCAGGCTACCAGGGCATCGACCACTTGCTCTGAAGCGGCGGAGCACTCCGCCAGCAGTCCGGTTTGCCCCGAGATGACCGGGTCCAGGCCGAGCTCCACCAGGGCCTGGCTGCCGAAGAAGTGCTCGATCCAGGTCAGCGCCTGCCGGCGTATGGCGGTGCAGCCGGCGGCCAGCTCCGACACAAGTGGGCTGTCACCGAGCGTTCCGGCACAGGCCGTGAGCCGATTGGCCAGGGTACCCGCGGCGTCGGCCAGGCCCAACAGGCCGATCTCGCGGTCGCGCAGACCGCGATTGGCGTTGGCGATCAACGCCAGACGCACGGCATTGACCGCTTCGCGCAGGTCATCTTGGTTGGGGGCCAAGGCCCGTAGGGCCTCGCAGTTGCCGCCGGCGGCTTTGCCCAGGGCTGCGGCGACGCCGAGACCAGCGGCCTTGACGTCGCTGGAGCATAGGCCCTTGGCGTCGACCGGCTGCTTGCCGAGCACCGGCGTTCCGCCCTCCGTCCGCAATTCCGGGAACAGCACTTGATGATGGCCGATCAGGTTGGTCAAGCGGTTGAGCAGCAACTCGCGGAAGAAGCTGCGTGGAAAGACCGCATTGTGAATGGCGATCTGGGTATAGCGTTCGCGACCTTCGGCAGCACGTCGCTGGGATTCGGTCCCCTGGAGCGCCTGCAACCGCTGGGTCAGCTCGATGCGCCGGCGCCGGTCGATCAAGAGCATCAAGGCATCGGCGGCGGCGGGATAGCTGTCCTCGGCCTGGGGATCCCGCCGCGGCAGTACGAAGACGGTATCCTGGGGGCGTCTTGGTACCTGGCCGTCCAGGATCGCGGCCAGTGGGTCCACATCCCGCCCGGAGGCCCCGCCTTTCGGTTTGGCTAGACGATGACGGAAGGGCCGGCTACCGGCGGCGGCGAGTCGGTCCAGCTCGGCGAACAGGACCGGCGCCTCCATGGGCACCAGGGCACCACGCTTGGGTCGTTCGTCCCCAAGCAGCAGCACATTGATCTCCACCGCTGTGCCCGCGGCCTCGTCTGTGGCGACCAGCCGCCGCATCAGGATCAGCAAGTCGGTCAGCCAGCCGGCGCCGACTCCACCCTGGGCGTTGGCAATGAGTACGATCTGGCGGGTCCGTTGCTCAGGTACGATCCGACGCCAGTCCTCCAGGGCCTGTTGCAACCGGGTGAGCAAGGCGCTTGCGGCGCCCTCGGCCAGGTCGTTCAGCAGGGCCAGACGTGCCAAGGGCGGCTGGCCTTGGGTGCCCTTGGACAGGCGCAGGGCATCGGCCCCCATGCCCTGGTATGGGGTCAGGTCGAGGGCCGCGGCGGGATCGTCTCTCGTCTCCCGGGGTTGGTGGACGGCCTCATGGAGCGCACAGGCGCCCGGCGGCAACAGGAACACCTGATCCGCTGCCAAGGGCTCCAGGCAGCCGGGGAAGGGTTCGCCACGGCCCTCGGTCAGCTCGTCCCGGGCCAGGTCGAGGCCGAGCAACAGGGGCCGGGTCTCCGCCCGGTCGAAGCTGTCGGCAAGGTTCTGCCGGGCATGGGTCAAGACGGCCCGCCCGGAGCGTCCGAGTCCGATCACAAGGCTGGGCGTCCAGTCGATGCGCTGGTCGTCTACCGGAAAGCGCACCGGCAGCGGGGGCGGTGGGCGATGCTCGGTGTGGCGTGGTTCCGGTTCGAGCGCGGGGATCTCGGCCCGCGGACGCAACAGCCAGGCGAGCAATGCGGCCAGCAGGTAGATCAGCGCCGGCAGCATCAACATGAACAAGAACAGCCAGGTGACCACCAGGACCTTGGGGCCCGAATCCCTGGGGGGGCGGACGCTGAAAACCTCCGTGCCTGCCGTGTAGCGGAGCTCGGGGGGGGCATAGAGGATATCCAGGATACCGCTGAGCTTGGGCTCCAGGGGCAGGCGCCACTGATAGGGACGCGCAAACAGGGCGGGCATGTGGAACCGCTCCGGGTCCTGGGTGGAGGGGGCAAGCAGGGTCCGGGCCGCATTGAGATCCGGGGCTACCTGTGGCGTGCCCCAGTCCCAGAACGGCTCAGTCAGGGGTAGGCGCAGGTTGACGTTGCGGCCCAGGGCATTGCCGATGCGCACCGCGACCTCTTGGAACAGGAGATCGATGACGCCGGTGTCGGTGGCCGAGACGATATAGCGGGAGGGGTCGTCGGTGAGGCTGTAGAAGCTGGCGGGGTCATTGGCCCCGGTGCCGATGCCGACCAGATACAGCTCATGACCCGAGGGCTTCCAGCGGTTCTGGAAGAACCGGGCCAGCACTGTGTCGTCTTCCCCGGCCCCGCCATCGGTGAGCATGATGGTCGTTCCGTGGGTTGTTCCGGTCACATCCAGCATCGCCAGGGCCTCGGAAAGCCCCGCCAGGAATACCGTCCCGCCCCCGGCCCCCGGCCAGGGGGCCCGGAGTCTAGCCGCAAGCTCGTTCATATCGGCCGTGAATGGGCTGACGAGGCTGGCAGTGCTGGCGAACTCTATAACCCCGATGCGTGGCCGATTGCCGCTCACGGCGAGGTTGCGCTGCAGCTCGAAGACGGCGCGCTTGGTGTCCTCGAGATAGCCCGCCATCGAGCCCGAGGTATCGAGCAGAAACAGGATCGTCTGGGGCGGTGGCTTGCCGGGCTGGACTTTGCCCTCCGCGCCACTGTAGTCGATCCAGAGCTCGGTCTGATCCCAGGGCCAAAGGATGTCCTGGGGGACAGTTACCCGCAGGGGATCCTCGGCGCCGGGCTGGGGCTGGGTCAGCTTGACCCAGCCGGCCATCAGCGCCAGCACCGACAGGCCGAGCAGGATCAACAACAGCGTTCGCAAGAGGGTCTTCAGCATCGCGTACACCTGTGTACAACATCTGGATACGACTTCAACCCGAGCATGGCAAGGTCCTTAGGTTAACCACATTCAATCCGCAGATTTCCGCAGATGAAGAATGAAATAATCTGCGTGATCTGCGTAATCTGCGGATAAAAAGACGGTTTGTTTCCATGCTCAATCCAGCCTGGACTGCTCCATAGCCCGTGGGTGGGCCGCAAATGAGGAGAGGGTGTCGTTAAAGGCACCGATCTTCACCCTTTGATCCCCTCTCCCCAAGTCCCCTCGCTACGCTCGGGGCAAGCATATATGGCGGGTGGCGCCGTCCCTGGCTTACCCGCCCTACCCCGTCCCACGGGCTAGGCTCGGATCAATGTCAACAGCCCCTCGCCCGGTAGTCAGCCCTGGGTCCCGAGATAGGCGCCCAGGTGGTGGTTCAGGATCAGGGCCAAAAAGGCGTCCTTGCCGATCTCGGCCCCGTCAGGTCCCTCATCCAACCGCAGCTCGAACAGATCCGGCTCGGCGTCCTTGAATGCCAGGGCTATCTCCTCCAGGGTCTTGCCCGCGGCGGTCAGGGCCTCCTCCATCCAGCCCTGGATCCGGCGCAGATCGATGGCGCCGCGGATGCGGCGACGGCGATCATTGCGGTCCATGGCGAAGGTGACCAGGGCGCGCAGGAGGTCCTTGGGGTCCTTGTCGTCGTCGGGATCGTTCAGGAAGATCAGCCGCTTGGGGCCCTGCTCCGTGACCGGTCCACAGACCCAGACCCTGCCGCCGGTGGCCACCGGTTGGCCGCGGACGACACCGGTCACCAGGGCCTTGGTAAAGGTCTCCACGGATTTGGGGTCATCCAACAGCCGGCACAGCTGGCCCGGAATCTCCGGGAAGTGAGTGTCGCGGGTCTCGACTACCTGGGCGTGCTCCATGCGCCAGGCCTCCTGATCGCAGCGAAAGATGTGATAGGTCTGGGCGCGCCATTCCGGATGATCCTCGTCGCGGACCGCCAGGTATTGACTACGCATGCGCTCCATGACCCGGATCTCCTGGTAGGGGATGGCGTTATCCACCATCAGTACCGCTAGGACATTGCGGTCCTTGAACAGACTGACGCCTTCGGTGCCGGTGAGATTGTGGGTGATCTTACCGGACATATTGGAATCGCCCGCCAGTGCATTGTAGACGGTATCGAGGGCGTTCTCGCCGTCGCGCTCACGGTTCCAGATATCGCCGTGCAGCAGCAACAACTTGCGGGTGTCCGATGTCGGGCGTTGGTCCAGGAACTCGCTGGTGACGGTCCGTAGCCGGTCGGCCAGGCCGATCACCGGATCGCGCTTCTCGTCGCGCAGCCATTTCAGATAATTGGCCATGCCCTCGAACTGGCCCACCCGCTCGGCGATACGGCGGGAGAGGTCGCCCACCAGGGTCTTGGCGAAATCTCGGGCCGCGAGCAGCTCCCGCTCCGGCCAACCCTCCAGGGCCAGGTCCTGGGGCCGATCGCCGGGCTTCCAAGTGAGTCGGGGCAGCAGATCCTCGACGAAGGATTTATTGGTCTGTGGGTCCAGCAGACATTTCTCGCGCAGGGCGTCGCGATAGCCATCCATGGTGGTGTCGTTCTTGAGTCCCATGGAGGCCGACCTGACCTTGGTCTGCCGGTCCAGGCGCTCGGCGATCTCGTTGCCCTCGTCGGTCGCCTCCTGGATCACCCGCAGGATCGCTTCCTGCCAGTGCGCCATGCCTTGGAGCCAGCTCTTAAGATATCCATCGGCGTCCTTGATCAGGTCCCGTATGAAATTCACCAGGCGTTCACGCTGGAGCCATTGGTTTACCTCGTTGACGGCGTTGAGATAGTCCTCCTCGGTGTCGGCCAACTGCCCCTTCCAGCCGAGCAGCCTCTTTTTCAGCACCTCGAGCGCCACCCGGACGTCCTTCTCCCGCCCGCGGGCGCGTTCCAACTGGGTGCCATCGTCGGCGACGACCTGCTCCAGGTTCCGGCGCAGATCCGCCATCGACCCGCTGAGATTATGGATAACCCGGTTGGTACGGCCCAGTGCCTCCTCGTGGGCCCGTTGGCTCCCCAGATACTTGCGGATGCTGGTATCGATGGAGGACTGGATCTGCTCCCTGATCAGGGGTCGGATTGCTGCCAGCGAGGCATTGAAGCTGTCCTTGCCGTCTCCCTCGTAATTGCGCCGTCGTAACGCGACCTCGGCCTGGACCCGGGTCTTGGAGTCGTCGAAATCCTCCTTGAGGTCGCGAATGGTCCGGATGTCTTCGAAGATATCGGCGAACAGGCGTTTGGCCGCGCCTTCCCTGTCCGCGCCGATAGACTGGCCGAAGACGCCTGCGGGATTGGCGAACCCAAGCATCTCGTTGACGATGAAGGAGGCCTTCATCTTCTCGGACAGGTCCCGGCGCTCCTGGTCGTTGCCTGGCGCCTTCAGGATACGGAACAGGGCGAACAACTCCTCGCCCAGGATCTGCTGTGCTTCCATGCGCCGGTCGTCCCCCGAGCCGACGCGCAGGGCCTGGGTCGCCGGATCCCTGGGCAGCAGGCCATTGGCCAACCCCAAGGCGGCGTCGAGCACGAACTGGCGCTCATAGAGGCGGATGGGCAGGAAGATCCGATGGGAATTGAAGGAGGTCGCGGCCCCCTCCCTGGCATTGATCCACTCACGAAAGATCTGGTCACCCGCGGTTTCGTCCAAGAGCAGGTTCAGCCCATCGGCGATCTCCGAGAAATAGGATTTGCGGTCGTCGTCGTTCTTGCACTCCCGGTTGTAGAAGACCAGGTTGTCGAAGAGTTTGTCGGTGAGCCGGACCCGGGTCCCGGTGTCATACTCCACCGCAAAGCGGATGCCGTCTTGGTGCTCGCTGAACCGACCGCGATATTCGTTCGCAACCGGGGCCTGAAAGCGCTCCAGCTCCCGGACCACCGCATAGGCCCGGGCGCCGTCGATATTGACATCCTGGTAGGCATCGGGCAGTACCGCCGCGCCGATGATCCGGAAGCGCAGACGCAGCTCTTCGGCCACCAGCCGGGCGAGCAGGGCGAGGTCCATATAGAGCCCGGCGCCGGTGCCGCCGGCGACCGAGCCGACGATCCAGATCGGCAGCTCGCCCTGACCGCCGCCGCAGTTCTCCATTGCGTGGCGCAGCATGTTCACCAGGCGCTGCTTATTGAGAAAAACGCCCATGCGGGCGAACTGGCGGTGCTGCCCGGCGCCGCGGACCAGGTTGTAATCCGCGGCCGGCAGGTTCTCCTGGAACAGATCGGCCCGGTACCAGCGCGCCATCTCGGCCACCGATTGAGGGTCACGGGCGACCTTGCGGGTGAGGTCCAGGAAGGTGCCGGGCGGGTCGTCCTGGAGCTGGAGGTACTCGTTGCCGGCGATGGCCGTGGCCGATCCCTCCCCACCGAGCCGGGCGCCCTTGTTTTTACGGTAGTCCTCGGCCTCGGTATCGATCAACCGGAACTGCAAGGTATCCGGGAGGGTACCGGCCGTGGCAAAGACCTTGTCCTTGAGCCGGGCCAGGATCTCGTCGCCGGTGCCGCCGATGCCGATGTAGAGACCGCGCATAGCCTTCTCCTGATCTACTTGGGGTTGTATCTGGTACCAAATTTCTTTTGATTCTGCTGGTTTCCATTTCGAGCGCAGCGAGAAATCCTTGTCCCGACGGAGGAGGGATCTTATGCCTAAGAGACTGTCTAAAAAGGCAGTCTCTTAGTGCCCCTTTGTGGCTTTGTGTGATGTTCGTCTTTCTCACACAAAGCCACAAAAACACGAAGAATAGCGCATCAATCCAACACCACCGCCGGGTAATGGTAAAACCCTAACTGATAGAGCAATGCCATAGAGACCGTCTTTTTAGACAGCCTCTGAAGCTCCCTCGTTACGCTCGGGACAAGGATCTCTCCCTGCGGTCGAGATGACAAATGACAACCAGCAAAATTGGATGAAATAGGGTACTCGTGCCGTCCCGCAAGGAAACCGGAACACCACGGGGCTTATCCATCATTCGTTATCGAGTAACCAGCGTATTGCCGGTTCGGAAAGTCCAACGGATGCAGCAATGATTTCAATGGCCATTCCATTGTCATACAGAGATTTGATGAGGATTCTCCTTTCTTCCTCGCGTCCTTTCGCAAACCCTTCCTGGCGGGCATCCTCGATCATTCCCCACTCGGATCGGACATAATCGATATCTCTCGGCGCCTTTTGGGACTACCATTCAGCCGTCCATCACCAACCCGATTTGCCGATGAACAAGACGAAATCCGCAGCCTGGCTGTCCGGCAGGCCGGTGATCTGATGCCGCGCTCGGTCTACTGCAGAGTCATTGGTTGCCTCCAGTCTTGCCTTTGTAACGCCCTTCTTCGCACCCAGGGGGCGATATCGGAGCTCAACCGCGACCTTGTTGCCGGGGCGCCTGAGGCGTTTGATCCGGAACCTCTCAATGGACCAGGTGTCCCCCTCGGCGAGTATTACCCGCCGCGGCTCCGTCTTTGTTCGAACCCCCTGCAACGGCCACTCCTTGGACCCCTGCTCGGGATTGCGGGGAACTGTATAGGTGAGCTTGGGCGCACGCTTGTATTTTTTGTCACTGTGCGCGATCAGCCAACGCACCAGAAAGAACCGCCACAGCAGTATCAGCCCGACGATCAGACCCAGGAGGACACCGGCCAGGACCCATAACACCCGGAAGCCCTCCTTGACCCGGATCTCGGGTCCGAGCCAGAGGTCCCCGCTCTCTGCAATGCCCAGATAGTGGATGTCGCTACGCCAAGGGTCCGGCGTCGAGGGATCGAGGCGCAGCCGGATACCGGCGGCCTCCCACAACAGATCCCAGCGGGTCTGGCCGAAATCCACCGGGAGGTTTGCGGTCAGTCTAGTGCCGTTCTCTACCAGCTCGACCGGCGGCCTTTGGTCGTCGTCCTCGTCACCGGTGGCGAACCAACCGATCCGCAGCCGTTTGCCGCTAGCCAGCACCTGGTCGACCGGCAGGTCCAATCCGGTATGGCCGTGGCGGAAGCCCAGCGCCACCGGGACATCCATCGTCCCGCGCCACAGGACCAACTCGCTGCCCACGTCCGGTGAGACGAAATGAGCCTGGACCGGGGTCGCATTATCGACCCGGAGGTCGTCCCGACTGCGATAGACCACGGACTCGGTACCATCCCCTGCCTTGGTCTTGCCGGTAAAGGTGAGCCGGTAACTGCCGGGGGTATCGAAAGGCTCGGGGGCCTGGCTGATTACTTCCCCACTGCCCTGGTCATAGATCACGGGGACGCGGCGGGTGGAACCGTTCGGCGTCTGTAGCTCCACCTCGAAGTGCACCGGCGGCAGGTTGGCCTGGGGGACGAAACGCCCATCGGGTCCGCGACCCTCCAGCCGGTAGCGGATGGTCTCTTCGCTGTATTGCTTGACCGCGCGCAGCGGCGCTGTCAGCCGGGCCTGTTCGTAGATGGGCAGCACATGGGCACGATAGGGCGCGTTGGCCGAGCGTAGCCGATATTGGCCGGGCCGCGGATGGGGCAGATAGATGGCGGCGGACTGTTCGCCGCGGTCGGTCAGAGTGAGACGCTTGCCGGCCGGGTCGAGGACCCGGATCTCACTGGCCGGCAGGTAGGGCCGGAAATAGTCGATGGTGAAGCTCAGCGCCTTCAGATAAGCAGGGGCCGTGTAGATGTCCCCGCTGGCAGTGGTGGCGCCTGGGGGGATCAGCTCGGTGAGGACCTCATGGATCTTTTCGACCGTGTCCTGGTCCCTCTCGACCGTGTCCTGGTCCCGATCGATGAGAAAGGCCAGACCTTCCGGTGACCAGGTATCAGGGGTGGCGACGCTACGCCAGAAAGCGCCCCATTCATTCTGCCAATAATGCGAGGCGTCGTTGAAGCCGAAGACCAGAAAACGCTTGAAATTCGCGTCTTCCTCAATCCGTGCGGTCCAGGCCTCGATCTCTTGTTGCTGCTGTTGCTCCGAAATGCCTCTCGCGTACGGCTGGCCGTCGGTAATCAGGACGACGATGGCCGTGCGCTCCCCCGATTTGGCGCCGGGACCGGGCACCGGCGGATTTTGCTTGAAGTGATTCAGCTCCTGCTGCGCCAGCGCCATTGCCGCGGCAGTATCGGTATCGCCGCGAAACACGGCCCGTATGGGCGAGAGGATTGCCTTGATCCGCTCGAGGGTCTTGACTGGGCTTTGGCCTGGAGGTACCGCGGGGATCTCCTTGTGCGAGAGGGTCACATGGAGCTTATGTTGAGGGTTTTTGGCTTTGCGCCCACCGAACTCGATGACCGAGATGCGGTTGACATAGCCAGCCAGGGCCGATTGCCATAGGTGGAAGTCAAGCTGTTTAATCGCCTCGATCCGCTTTCCGAGCTTGTCGTTCGCGGTGCCTTTTGCTGCTCCCTTGCCCATCATGCTACCGGACTGATCTATCAGGAAGATGAGGTCGGTCCCTGCCGCCGTCATGGCTGCCCCTACCATCGGACAGGCGGACACCAGGGCAATAAAGAGCAAGGCAGGCAATCGCATGGTCTGTCCCCTAGCGAGGTTCAGGATGGTGCGCGCTCGGCCACAAACACTTGGTAGGCGCTGCCGATGGTCGGTGCCGCCTGGGGATTGGTCAGTTGGGTCTTGATCTGCTCCACGGGCCGGCTCAGTGGCTGTATCCGGTGCAGCTCCTCCAGGTATTCAGGGGCGCCGTCCGTCTCCAGCAGGCGTGCATGCAGCAGCGCAAAGCGGTCGATCTGCTCCAGGATCCGATGATAGCTGTCGCGCAGGGCAGCGAGATCCGAGGGGCGATCCGCTGCGGCTTGGATGTGCATGCGTCCCTCGTAGGATTCGGACCAGGCGTCGATCAGGGCGATCCAGCGCCGGCTCTGCCGCGCCTGCGGGAGGTCCCAATGGAGATGGGGGGCGGCCTGGTCCATACGCTCGATCCAGTGTTGCAGCAACGCTTGAAACTCGGTCCAGGGCCCGGCGTCGGTATGAAAGCCGGTAAAACGCCGGTTGAACCTCTTGTTGAAGTCATTCCATGCGACCTCCAGCCCATCCCAGGCGATGATCCCCTCTATCCGTTGCTCGATGGCCCGGTGCCAGCCACGGACATCGCGGATCGGCGGCGGCAGGTAGCCGAGCTTGCGCTTGGCCGCTTCCAGGGCCGGTCGCAGGGCCCGGTCCCAGGGGTCCTGGCGCTGGAAATCCCGGATGTAGCGCTCCATATCGTCGGCGACATCGAGTATTTTTGTAGTATACGCATCGATCAGGCCGGTCTTGATCAGGTCTTCCAGCTCTTGTTTCAGCCGAATGACCTGGGTTGCGGGGTCCGCAAGCCGGGCCTCGATGCGATGATGCTCGTGGCGCAGGCGTTGGGAGATCTGCTCCACCGGTGAGGGCTCGCTACCCCAGAGGCGGGTGCGACTATCCGCGGGAAGGGATTCCCATAATCGTTGCACAGGATAATAGTTATAGGGTGACTGCATCAAGTGGTGAAGCAGACGGGCATAGAGGGACTCATCGACACTTTCCGGCGGGGTGTCGATGTCGGCGGCGGCCCTGGGGTTTGAGAAACAGGCCAGGATCGACCTCAGAGAGGTCTCTTGCGGAAACCAACGCGCCAGGATAGCGAGGTCCGCACTGTGATCGTCGTCGGTCGTACCGCGCACCAGCCGCAGATAACGGGCCCTGGGTTCTTGGTGCCGCATCAACACATCGCTGAGCTCACGATAGAGCGCGAGCCAGGAGTCATCGGGTGCCCGCTCACGGCGCAACCGGCTGGCACGCACGGTAGCAAGCAGCTCGCGTCGCTGCCCGAGATCCAGGTAGGCATCCAGGTCCGGGGCCGATAACTCCGCCTCCGCCGCCTGCCAATCGCCCTCGATGCAGGCCCGATGGATTCTCAACCCTCTGCGGATAGGCTCGATGGTTTCCAACCACCGATTCACGTCTACCGGATGGAGCTGCGGCAGACCAAGCCCTTCAGTCAAATCTATGACCTGCTTCTCCAGCGGCTTCAATGCCGCTGCGTCCAACAGCGGATAATAGGAGGCCCGTGATTGCAGCGCTTCGACTTCACGCTCGGCGCGCCGGACGATTCGATCCCGCAACGCTTGCCGGATGCGTGCGAGCTCGGCCTGGTCGCCTTCGATGAGCAAGGCATCGGCAGGGGGTTGCTCCCCGAGCAGGCCCAGCAGGGTCCGGGTGAATCTGGTGAAGCCCTGCTCGCGACCGTCGCCCCCGACCCGCCGGCGGAGTGCCGCAACAAAGTCGTGTCCCCGGAGGCTCTGCTCGTAGAGGATGCGGGTCTCGGGACCCGCCCGGTCGAGGTCGGTTTTCGCGATCTGCTCGAGCTTGCCCCGCTTGATCGCCATCTGAATGTGATCGTCATGGATGGATTGCCGCACCTCTTCCCTCAGCTTGTCCGCACCGGGAGAAGCACATTGCCCGAGGGTTTCCAATGCGTTCCGGGGGTCGCCGTCGCGGAGCTCTTGCCGGGCGCGAGCCAGCAGCGGGAGCTCGCCCTTGAGGAGATCGAGTCGCTTGCGATACTCGGCATATCCGGGTGAGCTTCCCCATTGGTCGCCTAGCGATTCGAGGTCGCGGCTCAATCGATCCAGCCGACCATCGTGTAGGGTTCCCGTGTCGCCGTCCTCCCACCAGGTGCGCAAGTCGCTATCGATAGACGCGAATCCGGCGGCATCCTCAGTAAACTGCCGTTGCGCTTCGACCGCGAATCCGGCGAGCTGCGGTAGCTGCGGGTGGGCGTCGCGGGCGGCCAGCAAGGAACGCTGGTCCCGGAATTGGTCCCGCAGCGCCTGCAGCCAGCCGGATACCTGTTCTTCCAGCTGCCCGCGCAGCAGCCCCTCGGCCTTGTCCCATGCAGGTGCTTCCGGGAGCGGCCCGAGGGAATCCGGCCATTGCCTGCGCAGATCCCTTATGTGCTCCAGTAATTCCGGCGCCGGCAGGTCCCGCGCTGCGCACAGGCTCTCCCGTGCATCTGTGCTGAGTCTGTGCAGGGCCTTCCGCCAGGCATCCAGATCCTGCTGCGCGCCCCATTTCTCCAGCCCTGTGCGTACCGCTTCGATTTGCGCCAAGGTGGTTGCAGGTTCGGTGTTGATGCGCTCCGGTGGGGACCAAGGAAACCGGGGATCGGCACCGAACCGGTAGGTGGAAATCAATCCCAGTAATGCGTCGCAATGCCGTTTCCAATGATGGTACGACCTCGCTTGAGCCAAAGCCGCGCTGATGCGATCGATCTGCGCTTGCGATTGGGCGGTCTCCTGTATCGAAGCCGCACAGGTCTCGACCTGGGTCCAGCGCTCCGCCGTTCGTTCCTTTTCCGCTCGGTCGAGGGTGTCCTGCAGGGCGAACAGCGCGGATTCCGCGACCCAATTCTTCAGCGTCACGGCGTCCGGCGGCGTTATCATCCCTTCGAGTTGCTTCAGGACTTGTGCGAGGAACTCACGATGCTTGGTCAAGAACCGCCTGCGGGCATCCTGCCGAGTGCTACGGAGCCGATTCCCGAAGATATTGATCAGGGCCTTGGTGAAGGCGACGGCGTCGGTAGGATCTCCCGGCTTTGCGACAATGGCCTCTAGCTCCTTCTGCCACGCCTCGTCGTCCGGGTTGGTTAGCTCACGATAGCGTCTTGATAGGTCCGGCCCGGAGACGTCGCGGCCAAATTTGGCACGCAGGCTGGAAAGCCTCCAGGCAAGGTCGCCCTCGGGTATCGGGAGTCGATAAAGGATCTCCAATGCACTGGGGTAGCGGCGGTCATGGCGGTTGTTCAGGATACGAGCGAGACAGTCCAGCGTCTGCGCAGGGTCGGACTCGAAGTGGCAGTCTATTTCCCGCATCCGGCGTTCAAGCGCTGCGTCCATCGATCAGCTCTCACCCTGACACCACAATGGGATCACCGCCAGAGGCGCGCCGCAATCCGAAGCCTCGATAAGGTAGCAGGTCGTTTTACAGGACAAGCCCAGGGGTCCCTGCATTCACATCGCTACCGAACCCGCACATAGGGCCCTGGAATCACACTGAAGGTGCCGGCGCTATCCGACGGCACCTGGATGCTCAAGCCATAGAGACCGGGTGGACCCATGAGTTGCAGCTTTCCTTCGGCAACTCCGCCTTGATTCGTGAGCTTGCCGGGCATAGCGTTCGGTACCGCTCGGTCGGTCCGTAGATCGGTCTGGACGATCGCGGTCGGCAATGGCTGCCCGGGTTCGGCGATCAGGCGGAGGAAGATGTGGGTACCGGCATCGGCCTCCTCCGGAATCGGTGTCTCGGCGTGGGCGTAGGACTGGGAGAACAGCTGGGTGCACTTGCGTATGGTGTTGGGTTGCGTATGCGGATCAGGTGCATCCCAACAGCCGACACCCAGGTGGGTATTCTCCTGAGCGAGGATATTGCGGCGGTGGCCCAGGCTGTTCATCCACTGGGTATTGAACCGGCTCGCAAGCTCAGGCACCGGGATCAGGGTGGAGCTGTACAGGGCGACGTTCTCCCGCGTCAGTCCGAATAGGGTGCGATGGAGCTTGGCGACGCGCTGGGCCGGACCGTCACCATCCGGTGACACGTGGGCATGATAGTCCCGGTCCACCATATCCTTGCTGTGGCGTATCGCGATCTTCGCGAGCTTCGGGTCTTCTGCCAATGCGGTGAGCTGGCGCCCGGTGCGTTCCTGGTTCGTGAGGGTGAAGATGTCAGTATCCAGGGCTGTCATATCGAGCGTGCCGGCGATCGGATCGGTCCAGCGTGTGGGCGTATGGGGAGTGCTGAGGCTCGCTGGAATAGGTGGGGGCTTGATTGGTACCGCTGGCGGCGGAGTAATCAAAGCCAGGTCCGGGCGAGGTGGTCCGGTATCTACTTGCGGGCGAGAGATGCCGAGGGCGTAGTGCAGGAACATGAGCACCGGTGGACGCGCTAAGTAGAAGATCACCAGGGCCCCGAGCAGCAAGAGCATCAAGCCGAAAAGGTCGGACTGTTTTCTTGAGTCTGTTTCGGACATCGCGAAGGATTCCTGCAGGATCGTGATAAATGCCACCCCAACTCCGTGGGACCGACACGAAAGTATTCAATGATACATTTCCCCGGAAAGGAGTAAAGGCATACGGGACCTGACATCAGGGCGAGCGCGTATAAATCCTCCCGAAAACATGATCTTGTAGGTTGGGCAAGGGCCGTAAGATGTGGTGAGCGC
>NZ_FLUY01001635.1 GCF_900092655.1 Candidatus Thiosymbion oneisti | reverse complement strand
TGGGAGCAAATCCAGACGCTCCAGCGTCATGAAACCTTGGCCGCTGGAGCGGCCACAACGGCATTCCCACGCTGGAGCG
>NZ_FLUY01000653.1 GCF_900092655.1 Candidatus Thiosymbion oneisti | reverse complement strand
GCGCTCGTTCCCACGCTCCAGCGTGGGAACGCCATCTTGTCCGCTCCAGCGGACGCAGCTCCTCTGTGCTGATCGGCGTTGGCGGTTAGCCTACCGAGGCGCTTAATCGACGCTGGAGCGTC
>NZ_FLUY01000516.1 GCF_900092655.1 Candidatus Thiosymbion oneisti | reverse complement strand
ATGGCGCCGCGATCGATTTGACGCCCGACGCGCGCAATCGCCGCTTAAGTTCCAAACAGAATGGCGCACTACACTAGAGAGATGTCCATGAGGGCGGATTTGCACGGACTATGATTTCCGGGTCCCCCGTGCGCAGGCTGTGGTGCCTACTTCTGCTGCTGCTGATAGTGCCCGGCTCGGGAGCGGCGCGGCCGGGTGCGCGTGAGGTCATGGCCGACGCTATGGCTAAGATGATGGAGGCCATGGGTCTGTTCGATTCCGCCCCCGCGCAGCGGGATCTGGGCGGCATTTTCGCGGACCCCTGGTCTTTGCAGGGCCCGTTCGGTGCCCTGGGGTGGGGCCCAACCTTCGGTGCGCCTTGGGGCGGTCCTGTTCCGGACCGGTCGCGCGCCGCGGTGATGCGCGAGCTGATGCGGCGCTTTACCCGGCAGATGCCCCTACCGGGCGGAAACAGCAGTGATTGGCCGGTGGCCTGGAAGCCGTCGCGGTTGGAAGGTGTTTGGGAAGGCCGCGATGGGGAGCTGGTGATCGTCCAGGGGGAGCGGTTTCGGATCTACTCCCCGGAGTTGCAGCGGGTGGATGGCCTGATGCGGATCCGGGGCAATCGCCTGGCCCTGTACAACCCCCTGGATGGGCATGCCCGGCCATTCGAGTTCACCGAGCACCAAGGTCGCCTCATCATGCGTGATCCGGCCGGACAGCTTTATCTGTACCGGCGCCTGTGGCTGGACGGTGGGCGGGGGGCGGTGTGGACGGATCCTGAGTAGGTCCCGTTGACTCCTGTCTAGGCCGGCACGGGTTAGCCGAAGATGACAAAGCGATTGAGCACCGATATACTTTTCTACCTTAGGCTGAGTGGCAGAGTGGTTATGCAGCGGCCTGCAAAGCCGTGGACGCCGGTTCGATTCCGACCTCAGCCTCCACACCCTTCCCCATGACCGTCCCACGGCGGTACCAGAGTCGTTCTGCTTTTCACATTTCAGCCCAACTTATTGATTGTCTCCAAAAACTTCAGTCCGCCGAAGGCGGATCGAGGTACAAACCTCCATCTTCCAGATGGATTATCTTCAGTCGGCGGT
>NZ_FLUY01000184.1 GCF_900092655.1 Candidatus Thiosymbion oneisti | reverse complement strand
ATTTCATCAATAGCTGATTAATCGTCGGGCGGCTTACATCACTCAACTCCGCAATTTTCGAGGCCGGTAAATCGTGCGCAAAATAGCGTACAATCATTCTGAATTTCGCTTCCGAGATGTGTGAACGCCTGAAATA
>NZ_FLUY01001785.1 GCF_900092655.1 Candidatus Thiosymbion oneisti | reverse complement strand
TAGGCGTTGGCTGTTAGCCTACCGAGGCGCTTAATCGACGCTGGAGCGTCGGGATCTGCTCCCACGCTGGAGCGTGGGGAGCCAGCCGA
>NZ_FLUY01000355.1 GCF_900092655.1 Candidatus Thiosymbion oneisti | reverse complement strand
TGCTCATTGCTATGATCTCGAAAAAACGTGAAGTATGCGGCATATTTTTGCGCTTTTCCTTAACTTAATGGCAGTGAGGCTCCAGCGTGGGAATGCCGTCTCGTCCGCTCCCGCGGACTCAGCTCAGAGGCTTAAGTTACGGTGTTGTCGAAACAGCTCGCGGCTCTGCAAGGGCCGCGTGCCGAGATAGGGTGCGAGCAGGCGCCGGGTCAGCAGCTTAGCCGTCTTGGCCGCCGGTCCGCTCAGGGGTTCGCCGGCCGCCAAACCCAGGAGGAGTTCGCCCGCTAGGGCGTACCGCCCGTCTCCGGTGCCTGCGGCACGTAGGCCTGATTCCTGCTCATAGACATAGTAACGTCCCGGCGCCACCGGTCGACCGCTCCCGGCCTCTCGGTCGAGCTCCACCGCATAGCCGATCTCCCGCAACAGCCGCAGCTCGAAGTGCCGCAATACCGTCTCCACATCCTCCCCAGCCGCCAGCGCAGTGAGGGCCGCGGCGTAAAAGGCGAACAGGTTCTCATGGGCATCGCCCCGCCGCAGCAACCGGACCAGGAGCTCGTTGAGATAGAACCCGCAATACAGGAGCTTGCCCGGCAGCTCGGCCGCAGGCCCGGCCGCCTCGTACCGTATCAGTGTTTTGACCTCGCCCCGCCCGCTCCAGCTCAACCACAGGGGTCGGAAGGGTTGCAGTATCTCACCGCCGGCGGGGCGGCCCCGGCGGTGCTGTCTGGCGCCCTTGGCGAGGACGGCTTGCCGGCCATGGATGGCCGAGAAGATGTCCAGGATCAAACTGGTGTTGCTGAAGTTGCGCCGGTGGAGCACGAAACAGCGTTGCAGATGGTCGCGCGCGGCCTGGTCCGAGCGACTAGCCATATGCACCCGTTACCGGTCCGGGTAGCCCAGGCCCGCCAGCGCCGCTGCATCGCTCGACCAGCGCTGCTTGACCTTTACCCAGACATCCAGGTGCACCGGGCAGCCGAACAGTACCTGCATCCGTAAACGCGCCTGCCTCGCCGCTAGCTTGAGGGATTCGCCCTGCTTGCCGATAACGATCGCCTTCTGCCCCGGCCGCTCCACCCAGATCAGGGCCCTGATCCGATAGCGCCCGCCCTGGTCCTCGAAACGCTCGATCTGGACGGTGGCACGATAGGGGAGCTCGTCCCCGTAACGCCGCATGAGCTGCTCGCGCAAGAGCTCGGCGGCAAAGAAACGCTCGGGGCGGTCCGTGAGCTGATCGGACGCAAAGACGGCCGCCCCCGCCGGCAGTGATTCCATCACCAGTCCTGCGAGCCGATTGACCTGATCGCCGGTGGCGGCGGAGACCGGGACCAGTGCCGAAAAGGCATGGCGTGCCGAGAGCTCCCGGAGGTAGGGCAAGAGACGCGATTTGTCCCTGACCCGATCGATCTTGTTGATCACCGCGATGGCAGATACTCCGGCAGCGACGACCGTGCCCAGGGCCTTGGCGTCCTCCGCCGTGAAATGCAGGGCCTCGACCAGGAACAGGACCAGATCGACATCCCTGATCGTGGCGCGGGCGGTCCGGTTGAGATAGCGGTTCAGGGCGCTACGGCCCCGTTCGTGGATGCCGGGGGTGTCGACATAGATCGCCTGCGATTGCCTTTGAGTCTTGATGCCTAAGATCGCATGCCGGGTGGTCTGTGCCTTGTCCGAGGTGATCGCCAGCTGGTGACCGAGCAGCCGATTGAGGAGGGTGGACTTGCCCACATTGGGCCGGCCCACGATGGCTACGAAGCCACAACGCGTAACCCCCATCTCGGCGGTCGGGTCTTGGCCTGCCGCAGATGCCGGGGAGATGGTCAGATTGTCAGACATCATTCCGTTTCCGCCCCGCAACGGCCCATGGACGGGCTTTTGCGACACCCTCGGAGGGAGAGGAATGCAGCGCGTGGTGTGCCCAACTCACTAACTAGTGGCGATGTTTCCATTTAAACTCTAACCATTACCCATGGCCGCAAAACGCGCCGCCCCGAACAGCGGCGCCCGCTGTTCGAGGATGACTTTGACTGGCATGCGCCGCATCAGCTTGGTCATGGGGCCTTTGTCGAAAAATGCCTCGAGGAAGGGGCCCCGGCGCAGCAGATCGAGATTCTTCGGGGCGATGCCGCCACCTAGATAGACACCCCCGACGGCCATATGCTTGAGGGCCAGGTTACCCGCCTCGCGGCCATAGAAGTCCATGAAGCGCTGCATGGTCTCGGCACAGACGGGACAAGACCCATCCGCGGCCGCAGCCGCAATGGCCGCCGGCTTATCCTCGACCGCCACCTCCTGCATAGGGTCCGAGCCACCGGCGCCGTGCCGTTCCCGCAAAAAGTCGTAGCTGTCCGCGATCCCCATTCCGGAGACCACACGCTCCCAGCTCACATAGCCGTAACGCCCCTGGAGCCTGAGTAACAGCGCCAACTCCCAATCGTCGCGGGGGGCAAAATCCGCGTGGCCGCCCTGGGTTGCGAATGGCCTGTGGCAGGTCCCGTCCCAGTACATACCTGCCTCCCCCAGTCCGGTCCCGGCTGCCGCCACGCAGGCATTGCCTACCGGGTTCGGCTCACCCGGATGGAGCACCTCGAGGTCGGCGGGACCCAGGGTGGCGATACCCCAGGCCATGGCCTCCAGGTCATTGAGCAGGTGCACCGCGCGCAGACTCAGTGTGCGTTCGAGGTGGCGGGCACTCGGGGCCCAAGGGAGATTGGTGATCTCGCTGCGGTCGTCCTGTACCGGTCCGGCCACGGCAAAGGCCGCGGTCTCGCAAGTCCTGCCCGTCTCCGCGAAAAAGCGGGCGACGACCGCCTCCAGGGAGGCGAAATCATGGCTCGCATAACGCCGCTCATCGCTCAGACGGATGGCACCGGCATCCGTCTCGGCAATCGCCAGGACGGTCTTGGTACCGCCGATATCCCCCACCAATATCTGCATGGCTTCAGCCTCCAGCCTTGATCTAAGCAATCCTGAATTATTTGGCGTCGTCGGGAGGGAAAAGATCCCTCCTGCGTCGGGACAGGGTTTGACGTGTTGCGTTCGACGCATAACGGTTTGTCGATTTCCTTCGGTGTTCGTGCCGGCGTCTTAACGCAACCTACACTCACAATGATCCCCCGCGCGGCCTGCTCGCACGGACCTCGCGTTAAGTGTAGATAGGCGGGTTGAAGGCGAAGGGACTCCCGCGCTCGATAGCGCGGGAGCATGCGGATACTACTTGTCGGAGCTAGACGCGGGGGTTGCCGGTGCCGGTGCGGTGACGGCGGGATAGCCGAGATAGGGGATGCCGCCCCAGTATGGATGGCCCCAGGCTCCATAGTAGGGGTAGCCCCAGCCTCCATAACGGGGATAACCCCAACCTCCGTAGTAGGGGTGGCCCCAGCCGCCGTAATAGGGATGGCCCCAGCCGCCGTAGTAGGGATGGCCCCAGCCGTAATAGGGGTAGTCCCAGCCCCACGGGCTGCCGCCCCATCCACGCATTGCATTGAAGGGACCGAAGAAAGCCTCGGCCGAGAAGGTGGTCAGGGCCGTAGTGCCGGCAACGGCGGCGGCCAGTACCAAGCGCTTGTTTCGGATCATCTGTTTCCTCCCAATCATCTCGTCGAGTGCGGACCCGAACCATCAGTGGTCCGCTCAAGCTGAAAGATTACTGCGGCTACGGGGCTCTGTATAGAGGCAAATCAAATTTCGCTTATCTGTGAGATGCTGATGCTTGCGCAAAATCGGCAAACTGATGCGTCAGGCTCCACCGCAGAAAAAGTAAAAAATCCCCCTTAGAAAGGGGGGCTTTGGTCTAACCCCTAGAAGGGGATAAATGTGCCTTGCCTCCAGAGGAGGCAAGGTCTGGCTGTCCCCAGGATAGAGCGAGGTCGGCTAGAACTTCAGCCTACCCTGCTCCACGAGGTGTTCCCGTTTCGCTTGGTACTGGACATAAGCCCGGATCTTCTCTGCATCGAGTCCGACCGTGTCGGCGCAGTAGCCCTTGACCCAAAAGTGATTACCCCAATAGGGCTTACGTTTTAAGTGCTGAAACCGGTTGAAGACCCGAATCGCCGTTCGACCCTTCACCGTCCCGACATAATCCGATACCGAAATCTTTCCTCAGTTCGAGACTGTGGGGACAGCTCAAACTTAGGAGTACCATTGAGTCGTGCTATCGGCAAAGCCTCAGCACTCTGACCACGTCCAGAGGACGTGGATTTCTACATCGCATTAAAAAGGGGGTGAGTCGTCGATGGGTGCAGCTCATCCTTATACTATCGGCGACTGGCGACTGGCGACTGGCGACTGGAAGCTGGAAGCTGGAAGCAATTTGTCCGTCGGTAGGAAAATTGATACGTGCTTGTCTTACGACTGTCATAAATCACGTTGACCCTCTAAGAAAATCTCCTATACTATGTTGCACTGCACAAATGGGGGGCGGTTTCTATGCCGGTGTACGACTGCACCATCCGGGTTCCGGGCGGTCGCGGTGGTTGTGCCCTGATCGGCTTCAGCCGGTTAAAGTGTTGGCATGCATCGTGCACTAGGTGATCGATCCGATGGGTTTCGAGTGAGCCCGCGGGAATCTGTATGAACAGCTTGCATCAACCTGAAAGCCGCGGGGAAGCATCGGCGGACGAGCCGGTGCCCGAGGCCGATAAGGAGCAGGAAACACAGCCGCAAGGTCGCCGCGAGATTGGCGGTCCGCCGGGGCTGGAACCCACCCGCTATGGGGACTGGGAGAAGGCGGGCCGCTGCATCGATTTTTGATGGGATCCCCCGCGGCATTCCTGCCAGGTTGTTGACATCCATCCGAGTGCGGGCGAGTGGGAGGAATTTTTCGTGCTGATGATCGTGCTGATCAGACGCGGCGAGGAAGGGTAGGGTGGGCTATGCCCACCAGTAGGCGCAGTATTGGTGGGCACAGCCCACCCTACGGGTTCTGTTCACCGAGCCGCAACTTAAAATCACCCGGAAATGGGCCACAATCGGACCTGAGCACGATGAATGTCAGTAGCCCCTAATCCCCTTTCAGATTCGTCAATGTGACACGAGGTAAGGCGTATGGGTAACACCGACCGACCGCTCTCTCCGCATCTACAAGTTTACAAACCGCAGCTCACCGCGGTTCTTTCCATTCTCCACCGCGCCACCGGCGTGTTCTTAAGCATAGGTTCCCTGTTGTTGGTCTGTTGGCTGGCGGCCCTGGCGAAGGGGCCCGAGAGCTATGCGACGGTGCAGGGACTTCTCGGTTCCGGAATCGGACGCACGCTCTTGTTGGCTTGGGTATTCGCGCTCTTCTATCACCTGTGCAACGGCATGCGTCATCTGTTCTGGGATATGGGACTCGGGTTCGATATGGACACGGTCTACGCCTCCGGGAGGTTTGTAGTCGTGGTGGCGATCACCCTGACCTTGATTACCTTCGCCATGGCCTATGCGATCCGGGGAGGTCTCCTATGAACATGCGTGCACCATTGGCACGGGTGCGTGGGCACGGCTCGGCGAAGTCGGGGGCCCACCACTGGTGGGCGCAACGGCTGTCGGCCATCGCCTTGGTCCCGCTCTTTCTGTGGTTCGTCGCGTCCTTGACCGTCATCGCAACGGCCGACTATGCAACGGCCGCGAAATGGGTCGGTTCCCCCTATAACAGCGCGCTGCTGATCCTGCTGATCGGGGCCCTGTTTTATCACGCCCAGTTGGGGATGCAGGTGGTCTTCGAGGACTACATCTCCACCCCCTGGTTACAGGTAGCGAGCATTATCCTGGTTAGATTCCTGGCCCTGTTGTTGGCCGTCGTTGCAATCGTCGCGGTTCTGCGCATCGCCTGGGGGGGGTAAACCATCATGTCGGAAGCTTATCAGATCGTCGATCACGCCTATGATGTGGTGGTGGTCGGCGCCGGCGGTGCGGGTCTCAGGGCAACCTTCGGTGCCGCCGCCAAGGGCCTGACCACGGCCTGCATCACCAAGGTGTTTCCCACCCGGAGCCACACGGTGGCCGCCCAAGGGGGGATGAGCGCCGCCCTCGGCAACATGGGGGAGGATGACTGGCGTTGGCACATGTACGATACGGTCAAGGGCTCGGATTGGCTGGGGGATCAGGATGCCATCGAGTATATGTGTCGCGCGGCCATCCCCGCCGTCATCGAGCTGGAGCACTATGGCGTGCCCTTCTCGCGCACCGATGAAGGCAAGATCTATCAACGCCCGTTCGGGGGGATGACCACCAACTACGGACAAGGCACCGCCCACCGCACCTGTGCCGCCGCCGACCGTACCGGGCACGCCATCCTCCATACACTCTATCAGCAGAGCCTGCAATTCAAGGCAGAATACTTCATCGAGTACTTCGCGCTGGATCTGATCATGGATGACGAGGGCGCCTGTCGCGGTGTCATGGCCTGGGACCTGGACTCCGGAACCCTGCATCGGTTCCGCGCCCATCAGGTGATTCTGGCCTCCGGCGGCTATGGCCGGGCCTACTTCTCCGCCACCTCGGCCCATACCTGCACCGGTGACGGCAACGCCATGGTCCTGCGCGCCGGGCTACCGGTCCAGGACCACGAGTTCGTCCAGTTCCACCCCACTGGCATCTACGGCTCCGGCTGTCTGATCACCGAGGGGTCTCGGGGCGAAGGGGGCTACCTGACCAATTCTAAGGGCGAGCGCTTCATGGAGCGCTATGCGCCCAACGCCAAGGACCTCGCCTCCCGCGATGTGGTGAGTCGCTCCATGACCATCGAGATCCGCGAAGGGCGGGGGGTGGGCCCCGAGGCCGACCATATCTACCTGCACCTGGAGCATCTGGGTCCGGAGGTCCTCAACGAACGGCTGCCCGGCATTTCGGAGTCCGCGCGCATCTTTGCCGGCGTGGACGTGACCAAAGAGCCCATCCCCGTATTGCCGACGGTGCACTACAACATGGGCGGCATCCCGACCAACCTGCACGGGGAGGTGGTGACCCTGCGGGACGGAGACCCGGACGCCGTGGTTCCCGGCTTGATGGCCATCGGCGAGGCCGCCTGCGTCTCGGTCCATGGGGCCAACCGTCTGGGCTCCAATTCCCTGCTGGATATCGTCGTATTCGGTCGTGCCGCCGCCGAACGTTGCGCCGAGGTCATCAAGCCCGACACCAAGCACAAATCGCTGCCGGCGGATGCGGACGAGAAGATCGTGCAGCGCTTCGATCGGCTACGCCATGCCAAAGGCTCCCGGCCCACGGCGGAGATCCGCCTGAAGATGCAGAAGACCATGCAGAACTACGCGGCGGTCTTCCGTACCGGCGAGACCCTGGACGAGGGCGTCAAGCTGATCGGCGAGGTGCGCGCATCCTTCGGCGACGTCGGCGTCACCGACAGAAACATGGTCTGGAACTCGGATCTGGTGGAGACCCTGGAGCTGGACAATCTGTTGGCGTTGTCGGTGGTGACCATGCACAGCGCCCGCAACCGGACCGAGAGCCGGGGGGCCCACGCCCGAGAAGACCATCCGGAGCGCGATGACGAAAACTGGCAGAAGCACACCCTGGCCTGGCTCGGGGAGACAGGCGAGCCGACCATCGACTACCGGCCGGTCCACGACTACACCCTCACCGACGAAGTCGAAGTAGTCCCGCCCAAGGCGCGTGTCTATTGAGCCGGTGCGGACAACGGTAGTGAGTGACGATGACTGACAAACACGAGGAATGAGCCAATGGCTGAATTTCGGCTGCCGAAAAATTCGGTCGTGCAACCGGGTAAGACCTTCAAGGCCGCTGACGGCGCGAAGAACACCAAGCGGTTCGTGATTTACCGCTGGGACCCGAACTCCGGCGAAAACCCGAGCACCGACACCTACGAGCTCGATCTCGACAGCTGCGGCCCCATGGTTCTGGATGCCGTGCTCAAGATCAAGAACGAAGTGGATTCGACGCTATCGTTCCGCCGCTCCTGTCGCGAGGGCGTGTGCGGCTCCTGCGCCATGAACATCGACGGGACCAACACCCTGGCCTGCACCAAGGCGATCGCTGACATCAAGGGCGATGTAATGATCTATCCCTTGCCACATCTGCCGGTGGTGAAAGACCTGGTGCCGGATCTCACCAACTTCTATGCCCAGTATGCCGCCATCAAGCCCTGGATGTGGACCCAATCGACCCCGCCGCCGGATCGGGAGCGCCTGCAATCGAAAGAAGACCGGGCGAAGCTGGACGGGCTCTACGAGTGCATTCTCTGTGCCTCCTGCTCCACCAGCTGCCCCAGCTATTGGTGGAACGGCGACCGCTATCTGGGACCCGCGGCCTTGCTCCAGGCCTATCGCTGGATCGCCGACAGCCGCGACGAGTCCACTGGCGAACGGCTCGACGAGCTGGAAGACCCCTTCCGGCTCTTCCGCTGTCACACCATCATGAACTGCACCAACACCTGCCCGAAAAGCCTCAATCCGGGCAAGGCGATCGGCGAGATCAAGCGGATGATTGCCATGCGGGCGCTGTAGGTCACACGGTCTTTCGCATGGGAATTCTTTTTTCCGCAAATGAACGCGAATCAACGCAAATTGGTCGCAATCGGTTCGCCATCATCGATAATTCCTGATCCATTTGCGTGCATTTGCGTTTATTTGCGGATAAATCTTTCGTGAGGGACCGACCGGCTCTATGTTATCGGTAATTCAGATCATCCGTACTAAGCAAAAAAAAGGACACCCATTTTGTTTGACTTGACCCTCCCTCTAAGCTAGTATTCCTCTCAACCCAATATTCTCAGCTAGGAGTCCGACCGTGACCGCTCCCCGCTCGGTTCTTGTTTCCCTTGAGGATACCCC
>NZ_FLUY01000568.1 GCF_900092655.1 Candidatus Thiosymbion oneisti | reverse complement strand
TAGCGTTTGTTCTTTTCTGAACGCGGATCCCGAACCGCCGAAAAGTGGGAAAGCAAATCTGTGCACATACCTCAGACCCCTGGTTGGATGACTGAGGCAGAGTATGCAACTACTTGCTTTATAATGTCTTATTATTCGGTTGCCCTGGGAACGAACCGCTCTGAAGCGTAGAGGTAGTCTTCACCGTCCTCATCAATGACCCTAATGTCTCCATCTGCCGCAGCATCTTCATCCGGAACGACTTTATATATCTTGTGGCGTTCCAGGGATGCGGGGTAGTCGCAGTTGTCAATGCACACAACATACCCGGTTGGTTTGTCAAAATGCTCGTTCGTGGTCATTCCAGGTAACGCTTTCGTTTCATCTCTCGTTTGTCAACTCCGTGAGCCTCGTACCAATGAAGCCCAGCCCTTCGGACTCGGCCAGTTCTCAAGCGAATAAAGGCGTATCCCTTTAGCTTCCTCCATTTTCCCTTTCCATACTGACGGTTGAGTCGAGCTATGTCGCGGATGCCAGGACCGCGGGCGATCAATTTGACGTCGGTTATCTCACCAATGAGATCGAATTCATGCCTGCCAACCTAGGTTAACCCGATTTGAGTTTTCCTCCGAATGCCCCTTTGCATGTAAACGCCGAACATTTTTTCTATTTTTCCTGCATAAAAGCTGCAAATGTTTGAACTACTATTTTCCCATCTCGTATCAAAAATGTGTCAGTGCCTAATTTTACATCCACACTTTCGTTCGTAGAATGCCAAACAACATAAGCAACATCTCCCGATATCTCCATACGATCCATTTTAAATTCGTAAGTTCCCGGCTTGAACAATCCACCAAAAAAACCGGTAAATGCAGCACGTATGCTGTCTAAACCTGTCAAAGTAGCGTCTTGAACAATGAGTACAGAATCTTCAGTATATTCTTTTATGATTTCATCGACATCACCTGCTGAAAATGCTTGAAGATGGTGATTGATAACAGTTTCGGTTGACATAATTCCATCCGTTGTTAGTGTGATTAATTGACCGCCAGAGGCGGTAATTATGTACCCCAGACGATGTCAAGGCACCAGATAAAAATGTTTTGCCAATGCAACGTTGGCGCTTCTGTTAAAAAAATTCCCTCGTGTTCCTGGTAGACTCAGGTCTATCTTGCACTCGTCTATAATCCACCTAACGAAATGATAAAGATTTGTGCAAGTTAGGCACGAATTTCGGTTCGGATTTCGCATAAAACCCTTAGGCGCTTAAACCGCCATCATTGTTTAGGATGGAGCCCGTTACATTGTCTGTATTGGCTCCAACCAAATACGCAACCATTTCCGCTATCTCCTCGACTCGACCATAGCGCTTGATTGCCGTCCGCGGCGTTAAAAATCCTGATAGAGAGCCATCCTTTGGATTCATATCCGTCTCAACCGGACCGGGTTGTATGCAATTTACCGTTATGCCCTGCGGGCCAAGGTCATGCGCCCACGCTCGCGTCAATCCCGCCATGCCAAACTTGGCCATCGAGTAAAGATCAAGCCCCGCCGTTGGTGCGACTTCACCAAATACACTTCCGATATTGACAATACGTCCGCCTTGCGGCATGTGCTGGGCGACCGCCTGGGTGAGAAAGAACACCCCTTTGAGATTCACATTGACATTGCTATCAAACATATCCTGCGTTACGTTCAAGAGATCTCCCAAAATTAAAGTGGCCGCATTGTTGACCAAAATATCGATTCGACCATGGTCGTCAACAATCTGTTTCACCAATCGTGCGCCAGCCTCAATATCGCCAGCATCGCATCGTACGGCACGAGCATTTACATCGTGCTTGCGACATTCATCTGCTACACTATTTGCCGATTCTGTAGATTGAGCGTAAGTGAGTATAATGTCATTGCCAGCAGCAGCCAGACGCTTACATATTGCCGCGCCGATACCCCGGCTGCCTCCAATAATTAAGGCGACCCTTTTTGTATCTACCATTTCGAGATTCCTCCATATTTAAATGCTTGAGGATAGTGATTAAGAATTGTTTCGGTTGATATAATTACCTCCTCATCTGGCTCCCACGCTCCGGCGTGGGAGCAAATCCCGACGCTCCAGCGTCACAATATACTGGCCGCTGGAGCGGC
>NZ_FLUY01000179.1 GCF_900092655.1 Candidatus Thiosymbion oneisti | reverse complement strand
ATTGCTATGATCTCGAAAAAACGTGAAGTATGCGGCATATTTTTGCGCTTTTCCTTAACTTAATGGCAGTGACGCTCTGCGTGGGAATGCATCCTGCGACGCTCTGCGTCGCGTGCTGGTAAGTTCGTTACGAAATCTCGCAGCACCCACCGTGCATGAACACAAAATTATAGATAATCATGATGTTCAAAGAACGCGATTTTTCTTCTTTATTCGTGTTCATTCGCGTTCATTTGCGGTTGCTTCTTATCGTTTGCGCAGGCGCCTGCCGGATTCAGGCCTCGCAGGCGGGACTCCCGCCGTTCCAACCTTTGGTCGACGCGGCGGATGAGGGCGCCGTGTTGACACCCGAGCCTGGGACCTATGCGGGACCGCTGGTGGTGGACAAACCGCTCACCATCGACGGTCGCGGCCAGGTCACCATCGACGGCGGCGGCAAGGGTACGGTTGTCCTGCTCGATACCGACGGCGCTATCCTCAAGGGCCTGCGCCTGACCAACTCCGGCGACTCCCACAACGACATCGATGCCGGCGTGCAGGTGCGCGGAAGCTTCAACGTGATCAAGGACAATCGGATCGACGACTGCCTGTTCGGCATCGACCTGCAGCAGTCCGATCACAACATCGTGCGGCGCAACCGCATCTCCTCCAAGCCCGTGGATCTGGGTGTGCGCGGAGACGCCATCCGGCTCTGGTACAGCTTCGACAACCGGATTACCGACAATGTCATCCGCGACGCCCGCGACACCGTGATCTGGTATTCGAAAGACAATCTCATCGCCCGCAACGATGCCCGCAGGGGTCGCTACTCGCTGCACTTCATGTATTCCCGGACCAACCGGGTGGAAGACAACCACTACGAGGACAACACGGTCGGCATCTTCCTCATGTACAGCGATGGGGTCGAGGTCCGAAACAACCTGATCGCCAATGCCACCGGCTCCACCGGCATAGGCATTGGCTTCAAGGAAACCTCCGATGTCACCATCGAGGGCAACCGTGTCCTCTACTGCGCCACCGGCCTCTATCTGGACGTCTCGCCTTACCAGCCGGATACCACCAACCGTTTCATCGACAATCTAATCGCCTACAACGGTGTCGGGGTACGCTGGCTCAACGACTGGCAGGGTAACGTCTTCAAGGGAAACCGCTTCAAGGGCAACATTACCCAGATGGTCGTGGGGGGCGGCAAGAGCGCCAACCGCAACCGCTGGGAGGGCAACTACTGGGACGACTACCAGGGCTTCGACCGCAACGGCGACGGCATCGGCGACACCCCCTATGAGCTCTACGCCTACGCGGACCGGCTCTGGATGGACGTGCCGGCGGCCCAGTTCTTCACGGGCTCGCCCATGCTGGAGGTCATCGACTTCCTGGAACGCCTTGCCCCCTTCAGCCCCCCGGATCTGCTGGTGCGGGACAATAAGCCCCTGAGGTTCGCTGACACCCGAGTCGCCGGCTTGGTCGGAATCGAGGCCAGGCAAGCCGGCGCGCGGGTTAAAGACGAGGGGGAAAGCGACAAAGCCGAGGCCGAAAGCGTGCCGTCAGCGGATGAGTTCGACGCCTATGAGGCCCTGCGGCGCTCTCTCGGGCGGGATTGATCGGCACCATGACCGAACAGACCAAACCCAAGCCTCCACACAAACGACCGGCCCAGTCCCCCAAATGCCGCGAGCAAAGCCGGCGTGAATTCCTGCGCACCTCCGTGCTTGCCGTCGGATTCAGCACCGCCTCGCTGACAGCTTTAATCCCCCTCGTGGGCAACGCCAACGCACGTTTGCGCCCGCCGGGCGCACTCAAGGACCGGCTTGCGGAGAAAGCGTTTTTAGCCTCCTGCATCAAGTGCGGCCAGTGCGTCCAGGTCTGTCCGGTTGAGGCTATCAAGCTCGCCGATCTCCTCGATGGTATAGGGGTGGGTACACCCTACCTCGACGCCCGCGTCCAGGCCTGCGACTTCTCCTGCGATGGGCTCCAGTGCGTGCTCGCCTGCCCCACGGGCGCGCTGACCCACGAGATCAACTATCCCGCTCAGGCGCGCATGGGATTTGCGCGTTTGGCTCGACCCGCGGCCTGTCTGGCGGCCCAGGGCAAGGGCTTCAAGGGCCAGGCGCGGGGGCCGGATTTCTCCGGCAAGCTGCGCTACGAAGCGATAGACCGCTGGACCCCTATCCCCGTTGCGGCGCACCCATACGATCTCGAGCGCTGCGACCTTTGTGTGCGCCAGTGCCCCATCGAGATCCGCATCGCCCAGTGCGAGGCCGGAACGCCGCCGTCGGGGGACCCGAATCAATGCCCCCCACGCCACGCGATCCGCCTCGTACCTGAGGGAAAGGGAGCCGTCCCGAGCGTGGAAGACGGGTGCGTCGGCTGCGGCGTGTGCGAGATGATCTGCCCGCCCGAGCCCGCCGCCATTGTGGTGGACATCGATGAGACAGCGGATTTCTCTTGACCTTCTTCACTCAGCGAAGCCGTAATCGTGATCGCAGTCGTAATCGTGATCGTGATCGTGATCGAAAAGGCCAAATTTCACAATGAGCTTCAGCCATCAGAAATTGGATGTTTATCGGCTTTCGTTGGAATACATCCGCTGGGTGTATGCTCGTACCGATGATCTGACGGGAATCCATCGGCATGCACGCGACCAATTACTGCGAGCATCCCAGTCGATTCCACTCAATATTGCCGAAGGAAATGGGAAATTCACTGCACCGGACCGAGGGCGCTATTTCGGCATTGCACGTGGTTCGGCCCTGGAATGCGCAGCAATTCAGGATGTACTTCTAATTGGGGGAGCCATTAGTCAGGAAGACCATTATGAAGGAGAAGCATTGCTCTTTAGGATCGTGGCCATGCTGACGAAGATGGCACTGCGATCAGGTTCGGTTCGGGAAGCGCCCGCAATCTACGATACATCTTGCTGCGATCACGATTGCGATCACGAGGAAAGGGAACCGAGCAAATCATGAGCTACATCGCCAAATCCCTGCGCCAGCTGATCGGCATGCGGCCATCGAAACCTTCGCCGGACGAGCGCCTGCCCGAGGTGGTTGCGGTCTATGCCGAAAAGCGCAAGGAAAAGCTGACCAAGGCGAAGCTGCGCGAGGCGGAGCAAGCAAGGGCACTTGCCCATGATCGGCACAAATGGCGAAATCGCCGCTGGATCACCTTGATCGTCATCAATCTACTGTTCGTCGTCTCCTATTATTTCGATGTCCAGTTGGTGGAAGGTGCACTGACCGCCTCCCGCTTCGTCGGATTTCATATGGCGGACCTGAACTCCGCGCTGCAAGTCATGCTAGCCTACAAGCACCTAGTGCTGAATCTGGTCATCGGCACTGTCACCGTATTTGTCCTTTGGCTGCTCCTGGGCGGCCGCACCTTCTGTTCCTGGGTGTGCCCTTACCACTTGATCGCCGAATGGGCCGAGGCGCTCCATCTCAAGCTGGCGGAGAAAAAACTGGTCCGGGATATGCGGTTCCACCGTGGTGTACGCACCCTTCTCTACATTATCTTCGCGCTGCTCGCCCTGCTCACCGGTTACACGGTATTCGAGACCATTTCCCCAACGGGAATATTGAGCCGCGCGCTGATCTATGGTCCGGGCATCGCCCTGCTTTGGGTCTTGGCCCTGCTGGCCTTCGAGGTGCTGGTTTCCCGCCGCGCCTGGTGCCGCTACGTCTGCCCCATCGGCATCACCTACGGCCTGGTAGGGACCTTGTCGCCGTTACGGGTGCAGTACAACATGCAGCGCTGTCACCACGAGGGGGACTGCCGCAAGATCTGCATGGTGCCGCATGTCCTGGATGTGACCATCCGCGGCCGGGCGAAGACGCTCGATACCGACATCGGTGCCGACTGCACCCGTTGTGGCCTCTGCGTCGATATCTGCCCGACCGGCTCCCTGAGCTTCAAGATCAAGGGACTGGACAAATCGCTGTGAGATTCCCTTACGATCGTTCTGCTTTGGGGAAAGTTCGTGGGTGGGCACGGCGCAGGTTATGCCACAATGCCATTAAGTTAGCTGCCGGCCGCTGGTCGTGGTAGGTCCGGTTAGGCGCGTGCTTCGGTGTTCGGTTGGGTC
>NZ_FLUY01000186.1 GCF_900092655.1 Candidatus Thiosymbion oneisti | reverse complement strand
GAAAGTGATCCCAGCCCAACCAGCGCTTGAGGGTACCGAAGGGGTGTTCGACCAAACCGGCGCGCTGGCGCATTCGTCTGGCCCCCGGTTCAGCCATCCATTGCCGGTGGGCCTCGACCAAGTTGGCGTGCTGGTAGTGGTATTTTTTAAATGCTAGAGTAGAATAACTCATCTACAAAATCAATCAAAGGGGTTTTCAGTCATGATT
>NZ_FLUY01000055.1 GCF_900092655.1 Candidatus Thiosymbion oneisti | reverse complement strand
CAGCGGACGCAGCTCCTCTGTGCTGATCGGCGTTGGCGGTTAGCCTACCGAGGCGCTTAATCGACGCTGGAGCGTCAGATCCCTCCTCCGTCGGGA
>NZ_FLUY01001667.1 GCF_900092655.1 Candidatus Thiosymbion oneisti | reverse complement strand
TATTTGGCGTTGGTTGTGGGAAAAGATCCCTCCTGCATCGGGACAAGTCTGACGTGTTGGGTTACGGCGCGTTCGGCTCTGTCGCTGTGCTTCGGGATCGGACAGCGCACAGATGCGGTTCGCGGCCTGGCCGGCCCCGTCCCTGGGGCGGTCGGCAGGCGCTCACCACATCCTACACCCACATTACCTCCGCGCGGCCTGCCCGCGCGGACCTCGCTTTAGGTGTAGGTTGCGTTAGCCGCGCGAGAAAACGCCGGGGTAAGCACGGCGTCAAACGCGGCGTAACGCAACACGATGCCCGCTCAGGCAACACCAAATAACGCCGAACAGCTTACCGGATGTTCGAGTCGCCGAGACACCGAGTTTTCTCGGTCAAGCGCTGCTCAATCTGGACAACAGATCATCGAGCGCGTTATCGATACCAAGGGCCTGTCTTCTGGCCAACTCATAAAGTTCCTTAAGGACTTCTGCGATATTTATTCCCTCATGAAGCTCATCTTTCATTTCATCGCTGGTAGCAGCCTCGACCAGTCTACCTTCGCTGTTGTAAATCTCCACTTTGTAATTATCCATAACCGTTTCGCCTGTTGGTATTTCCCGGACAACCCGATCTGGTATTTCCCGGACAACCCGATGGGCAATCCGAATGGAATAGTCGGGGAAATCAACTCCAAAGACATCGAGTTTCTCTGTCGGTACCCAAGTCAAGCGGCCTTGTCTAGTTTTGGTCAGCAGAACATTGGAAATCTTGATGAGCTTGGCCGTGCTACGGTGAGTCATAGGGTCACCTTTATCGATCCGCCTTGATCCTTACAAGCATTTCTTGTAGATGATCGATGTGATCTGAAACAGTTGCGTTCCATCGAGCCACTACTTTGGGCTTTGGGTTTGGGCCATGGATGTATGGTTCGAGGTCCTGCTCCATGTTGGATGACAAGGTTATCGTTTGCTGGAGACGTGTTTGCTGATCTTCGGTAAGTGCTGCCACATTTGCGCTGCGCACCGTAATCAGGGCCTTCCTCAGCGCAGAGTAGCGGTCGGGTAGGAGCTCCCAGGCTGCTTTTCGCTGCAGTGCCTTGATTTCGTTCATAGCCGAGATCGCAGCGGACAGCTCCGCGACCGTGTCGATCTTTCGAATATCCTGCTGAACCTCGATGACCGCCTGTTTTGCCTTTTCGGCCGCGGATTTAGAACGCCACACGCCTATCAGCGTAAGACCAAAACCGATAACGGTCACGATCAACCCAATCGCACTCGCCCAATCCCCCCATCCCGACGCTAGAGCCGCATCGAGCTTCGGCCAGAAATCCACCTGAATTTCCTGGCTCTTTATGGATTCCGAACTGCCAGGGATCATGGAAAGGATACCACCGGACGTTTTGGAGTGCGGCGGCAACCTTACCCCAGTGCTTACCGGAACCGACAGCGATTGGCATAACCGGGGGGTCGGCCAAGGGGCACAAGCCCGCCGCCGCTTTGGATTTGGCGACACCTCTGTTCCAAGTA
>NZ_FLUY01000449.1 GCF_900092655.1 Candidatus Thiosymbion oneisti | reverse complement strand
GCGTTCTCAATTAACAGATTTTCTCTCGTTCCCACGCGCCGCGTGGGAACGCAGAAGCTCCGCGCCGCGGAGTGTCTCGGAAACTCGTAGCCGCTGCTGCA
>NZ_FLUY01000603.1 GCF_900092655.1 Candidatus Thiosymbion oneisti | reverse complement strand
CTAGGGGGCGTTCTCAATTAACAGATTTTCTCTCGTTCCCACGCGCCGCGTGGGAACGCAGAAGCTCCGCGCCGCGGAGT
>NZ_FLUY01000124.1 GCF_900092655.1 Candidatus Thiosymbion oneisti | reverse complement strand
AGACTCACCAGAGAGTCTTGAACATTCAACAGAGAGTCCTGAACACTCAACGATGAGTGTTGAAGACTCACCGGAGAGGTTCGGAGCCTCAACGGAGAGCCCGCGTAGGGCTGTGGCTTAATTTTGAACCACTAAGTATAAAGGGGTCATCCATCGCCATGAAGCCACCGAACTGCGACCATTGCCTGCGACCGACCCAGACCAGCCGCATTGCCAAGGAGCTGCTGGAGCAACGCCGCCCCATCAATCTGATCGGGAAACCGGGCCAGGGCCGGGGCCGTCTGCTTGAGGACCTGACGCGCATCGACCCCGATGCCCTCTGGTTGCGCGCGGATCTCAAGGAACATCGCTACAGCTTTGCCGGTCTGCTCAAGACCCTGTGGGACCAGACCAGCCTCGACGGCGACCCACCGCCCACCCTCGGGGGCCTAGTCGATAAGCTCGCCGACGACCAGCGGCCGGTCTGCCTGCTGCTGCACCACCTCGACGCCATCCTCAATAATCCCGACCTCGGTAAAGGCTTCGATGTAGCCTTCCTCGATGGCCTGAATGCGCTCAAGAACCGCGGTATCTCCCTCCTCTGTGTCACCGAACGTGCCCACAACCGTTATCTGATGATGGCCCGGTCCGGCGAGCGGCGGGTCTCCACCCTGACCCTGGAGCCCGAAGCGTTGAGACCACTCTCCCAGGCCGAGATCAGATCAGAGCTCGACCGCTGCTTACCGGATCTGGACGAAAACGACCTGGATCTGCTTGCCGATGCGGTGCTCAGGCACTCGTGGCCTCTCTCCTTTCTGGACTACGTGCGGAAACAGCTCCAGGACGGCGATGCCGCCGAACAAGCATTCAAGGAACAACTGAACCGTTGGAAGAAGGAGTTCAAGTCCCAATCACGCGGCTGCATCTTTTGCCTCGGTGGTGTCATTGCGCTACGCCAACGGGTGATCTGCTGGTACCGTGCCATAGGACTGGATCGCATCAAGTTCCCCTTGGGGGGGTTCTTCAAGCAGCTCATCAAGCGCCGGCCCGCGGGAGAAGACTAGAACAGCAACGCCGATAACATGGAAATTATTTTTCCGCAAATGAACGCGAATCAACGCAAATCGGTCGCAAAAGATTCCATTATTGGCTCGTTCCCACGCTCCAGCGTGGGAATGCCGTTATGGCCGCTCCAGCGGCCAAGGTTTCATGACGCTGGAGCGTCAAGATCCCTGCTCCGTCGGGACAGGCTTGCTCCCACGCTGGAGCATGGGAGCTAGAGGAAAATTATTTTTCCGCAAATGAACGCGAATCAACGCAAATCGGTCGCAAAAGATTCCATTATTGGCTCGTTCCCAGGCTCTAGCGTGGGAACGCCGTTATGGCCGCTCCAGCGGCCAAGGTTTCATGACGCTGGAGCGTGGGAGCTAGAGGTCGGTTCTTGGGCCATTAATCTCTATTTGCGGCCATTTGTGTTTATTTGCGGACCAAAAATGAACGCGAATCAATCGCAAAAAATCACATTACTTTATCTGTCCGCAGATTACGCAGGTTCCCACGGATTGTTTCCTTTTTAATCTGCGGGAATCTGCGCAATCTGCGGATCGATTCCGGTCCATTCAGGTTTATTTGCGGCCAAATCTTCCGTGAAAACCCTGCCGCTTAATCTTAATCGGCAGTTGAGAACATTCGTACCAGGGGAGCTGACCCATGGGTAAACCCAAACAGAATCCGTTCCAATTGCCGCCGGAGCCCAAGACCGGCCGGGCGCTGATCTGGTGGACCCTGTTCGAGTTCCCGCGGCTTGAGGAGTGGTCCGAGCGCCTTACCCGTAAGCAAACCTTGGCCCTCTATCTGCGCGCCATGCCTTGGCTGCTGCTGCTTGCCATCGGGGTCTATGGATTATCCCTTGCGGTGATCGTCGCCTGGGGGCTGCCGTCGGATTTCCCCGCCCAATTCAAGCCGGCTATCGTCCAAACCTTCACAGACAACCCAGAATTCGGGGAGCGCCTGACGGGTCTTTTGTCAGTCACCGGCGGAACGTTTGCAGTGGGCCTGGCATTTGGCTTGGCATTCGGCCTGGCATTCGGCCTGGCATTGGGCCTGGCATGGGACTTGACATTTGGCCTGACATGGGGCCTGGCATTTGGCCTGGCAGGGGGCCTGGTAGTGGGCAGCCCGGCATGGGGCCTGGCAATGGGCTTGACAACAAGCTTGTTAATGGGTCTAACAGCTGGGCTGGCAATAGGCTTGGCAAGGGGTCTGGCAGTGAGCCTGGCAATAGGTCTGGCACTGGGCCTGGCAATAGGTCTGGCACTGGGCCTGGCAGGGAGCCTGGCAGGGAGCCTGGCATGGGGCCTGGCAGGGGGTATCGGAGTCTTCTCGGGCTGGGCCGTCGGGTTTCTGCGCCTGCCTTTCTATGTCCCACAGGCGGCAGTCGGTCTGATACGTCTCGATCTCTATCATAATCCCTATCGGTGGGACGCGGGGGTGCGCCTGCCCATCTGGGGCGCCCGGCGGCGGCTGACCGAGCAGGCCTTCGGCGACCCCGAGACCGGCATGCAGTTCGCCGAGTTTCTGCTCGAATACCGTCCGCTGCAACGCGGACTGGCGGCGGCGATACTGCACGCCGCCCATGCCGGGCGCTGGCGCCTGGGGCCCCTGGAGCCGGAGCGATTAACACCGCCGTCGGTGCCTGCCGACCAACCGGCCTATGCCCCCGGCGCCGGGTGGCAGCGTGCGCTCGCCGGGCTGCGACAAGATCTGATCGCCGCGCGCGGCCAGAATCAGATCAGCTTCAAGCGAGCGGCCTATGACGACTTCTCCCGCAAGCTCGACGCCTTTCGTGACTTGACCCTCCTCGAATCGTCCCGCTGGAACCGCTGGTATCTGGACGCCCTGGATGTCTGGCGGTCGGAGGCGGCAAAGGTGCTGCACCGGATCGAGGATCAGGCAGCGAGCCAGGAGTCCATCGCCGTCAACCGCTACCGGACCGGGACCCCGCTGCGGCCGGGGGACGACCAGGCGGTGTTCTTCGGACGGGAGGATCTGCGCCAGAATCTGGCCCGGGAGATCATGACGGCCGCCGAGATGCCCCTGTTCCTGATCCTCGGCCAGCGTCGGGTGGGCAAGACCAGTCTGCTCAATTTCCTGCCCGAGCTGCTGGGCAGTGGTTTTGTGGTGGTTACCCAGGACCTCCAGGACGGCCGGGTAGAGAGCGTGCCGGCCTGGCTGGCGGATCTGCGACGGCTGATTGCGGACAAGCTGGAGCGGGACGACGGGGATTGGACGCCGCCCGACGGGTGGCTCGCCGCCTGGCGAGGGCTACAGGAATGGTTGGAGGGGATCGAGACCGACGGCGGTCGCAAGCTGATCCTGGCCCTGGACGAGTTCGAGGAGCTGCACGGCTATCTGGCCCAAGAGCCTGAACAAGGCCGCCGCCTGCTGGCGGCGATCCGCAGCTTCTCTCAACACCAAAACCGGGTGGTCCTGCTCTTCGTGGGTGCTACGCCCCTGTCCGAGCTCCGGGACCCGGATTGGAGTCGCTACTTCGTCCAGACCCAGCCGTTCCGGGTGGATTATCTGGCGCGGGCCGACGCCCTGCGACTGATCACCGAGCCGGTGCCATTGGAGTATCCGGCCGCAGTCACCGAGCGGCTGTTCGTACTGACCCAAGGCCACCCAGATCTGCTGCAGCGCCTGTGCCGACAGCTGGTCTCCATCGCCAACCGCGAGGGCCGACAGGCCATGTCCATGGCAGATCTGGACGAGGCGGTCGCCGCCGTGCTGATACGGGACACCGCCCCCATCGAACGCTTCTGGAATGAGTTCTGCCGCGCTCCCGCCTGCCGGGCCTGTATCGAACAGATCCTCGCCGGCGAGACCCCCACCGACCGCCTGAGCCTGATGCGCCTGGAAGAGCACGGCTACCTGGTCCTGGACCAGGGCCGACCGCGGCTGCGGGTGCCCCTGTTCGAGGACTGGCTGCGCAAGTATCGGGAGGGTTTTCCCACCACCGCATGCTGACCTACCCCGAGCCCGCGTAGGGCGGATGAGCTTGCGCCATCCGCCGCATGCCAGCCACCTCCGGCGGGTGGTGGCCAGTTCTCTCGTTCCCACGCGCCGCGTGGGAACGCGGAAGCTCCGCGCTGCGGAGTTTTCCGGTGGGCACAGCCCAGCCTACGCGGCACGAGCCGTATCGAAGAACCACGGATACACACGGATCGACACGGATCGGCCAGATCCGGGTCCCGAATGGATCCATATCCGTGTCCATCGGTGTCCATCCGTGGTTCTCTGGGTTGGGACAACCGCAAGGGGTGAGGCATCCGGCGGA
>NZ_FLUY01000027.1 GCF_900092655.1 Candidatus Thiosymbion oneisti | reverse complement strand
TCTTGTCTGCATCGGCTCTCTACAACCGACCAGGGGCGGCTTTGTTAGTTCTACTATTTACAGCGCACTACACTAGGCTCCCTACGGGACGGCGCTTGGCCTTTCCCACCCCACGCGGGCTTCCGAAGGTCCGCATAGCGGACCCTACCTTAACCACTTGTTTGACCGTAGGGTCCGCTGTGCGGACCTTCTAAATGTCAACACGCCCCAAGACCGGATTTCCCATACTCAATCCACCCACACCCGGGCGTTTCTGAACAGCTGCATCCAGGGGCCATCTTTCTCCCAATGGTCTGGCGCCCAATGGTCCGGCCGCCAGGAGTATTGGAGGGCCCGAAACAGCCGTTCCGGATGGGGCATCATGATGGTTACGCGCCCATCGGTGGTGGTGAGTCCCGTGATACCTGCCGGGGAGCCGTTCGGATTGGCCGGATAACGCACGGCGATGGCGCCGTTATTTTCGACGTAACGCAGCGCCACCTGCGGGGTGACGTGCGATAAATCCCCGGCGTCGAGAAACTCCGCCCGCCCCTCGCCGTGGGCTACGACAATGGGCAGTCGGGAGCCGGCCATGCCGGCCAGCAACACCGAGGGCGAGTCCGTTATCTCCACCATCACCAACCGCGCCTCGAACTGCTCCGAGCGGTTACGCACGAAGCGGGGCCAATGGTCCGCACCCGGAATCAGCTCCCGGAGGTTGGAGAGCATCTGACAGCCGTTACACACCCCCAGGGCGAAGGTCTCCCGCCGTTCGAAGAAGGCCTGGAATTGGTCCCGGGCCCGCGGGTTGAACAGGATCGACTTGGCCCAGCCCGCCCCCGCGCCCAGCACGTCGCCATAGGAGAAGCCGCCGCAGGCCGCCAGGGCGCGAAAGCCCGCCAGATCCATCCGTCCGGCAATGATGTCGGACATGTGCAGGTCCACACACTCGAATCCGGTCTGGTGGAAGGCCGCCGCCATCTCCAACTGCCCGTTCACGCCCTGTTCCCGGAGCACCGCCAGCCGGGGGCGCACCCCGCTCAGGATGTAAGGGGCCGCTATGTCGTCAGCGGGGTCGAAACCGAGGGCCAGGGTCAGGCCCGGATCGGCGGTATCGGCGATGCGATCGAACTCCTCGCGCGCGCAGTCCGGATTGTCGCGCAGGGATTGCAGATACAGACTGGTCTCCGACCAGCGCTGCTGCAGCTCCGCGCGGGATGCTGCAAAGACTTGGGCCCCCCGGCACCGGAACCGGATGGATTCCGATTCCTGGGGCGTGCCGATCACACAGCTGCAACCGCCCAGTCCCCGTTCAGCGAGTAACGCAAGCACAGCGTCCGTGTCCCCGCGCCGAGTCTGGATCACGGCCCCCAGCTCCTCGCTGAAGAGTACGGCCAGATCTTCCGGCCCCAACGGCTCCAGGTCCACATCCAGACCACAACGCCCGGCGAAGGCCAGCTCGCACAGGGTGACGAACAACCCCCCATCGGAGCGGTCATGGTAGGCCAGGATCAGGCCCTCCCGATTGAGTGCCTGCACCGCAGCGAAAAACCCCGTGAGCAGCCGGGGGTCGTCCAGGTCAGGGGCCACGTTGCCGACCTGCCCGTAGACCTGGGCCAGGCAGGAGGCCCCGAGGCGGTTGCGTCCCTGCCCGAGGTCGATGAGAATCAGATCCGTAGCGCCCGCATCCAGGCGCAGCTGGGGGGTGAGGGTGCGGCCGGCGTCCCGTACCGGCGCGAAGGCCGATACGATCAGCGACAGCGGGGCGATCATCTCCCGCGGGCGGCCTTCTCGGTCCGTCCACAGGGTCTTCATGCTCATGGAGTCTTTGCCCACGGGGATAGCCACGCCCAAGGCCGGGCACAGCTCCAGACCCAGGGCGCGGACGGTGTCGAAGAGCCCGGCATCCTCCCCCGGATGTCCGGCCGCCGCCATCCAGTTGGCGGAGAGTCGGATGTCGGAGATCCGGTCGACGGCGGCCGCGGCGATGTTGGTGATGGCCTCGCCTACGGCCAGGCGTCCCGAGGCCGCCGGATCGATCAGCGCCACCGGGGGCCGCTCGCCCATGGCCATGGCCTCGCCCGTTACCCCCGCGTAATCGCTGAGGGTTACCGCGACGTCGGCAACCGGTATCTGCCAGGGGCCCACCAGCTGATCGCGCGCCACCTGACCGGTAACACTGCGGTCACCGATGGTAATCAGAAACCCCTTGTTGGCTACCGTGGGCAGACGCAGTACCCGCCGCGCCGCATCCGGCAGGGATACCCGCGCTAAATCCAGCGCCGGTCTCTGAAATTCGATGCGTGCAGCGGTCCGCGACATCCGCGGGGGTTTGCCGAAGAGCACAGACATGGGCAGATCGATGGGCGTGTCCCCAAAGTGGGCATCAGTAAGCAGCAGGTGTTCCTCCTCGGTCGCCTCTCCCACCACCGCATAGGGACACCGTTCGCGCTCGCAGATGGCCACGAACGCCGCGAGCCGCTCGGCGGCCACCGCCAGCACATGGCGCTCCTGGGACTCGTTGCACCAGATCTCCATGGGCGACATGCCCGGATCGTCGTTCGGAACCTCCCGCAGCGCAAAGCGTCCGCCACGCCGGGCATCCCGTACCAATTCCGGCAGGGCATTGGAAAGCCCACCCGCCCCCACATCGTGGATAAACAGGATGGGATTCTCCTCGCCCCGGGCCCAACAGCTGTCGATCACCTCTTGGCAGCGCCGCTCCATCTCCGGGTTGGCGCGCTGGACGGAGGCGAAATCCAGGTCCTGAGCCGAGGCCCCGGACGCCATGCTGGAGGCGGCCCCGCCCCCCAGACCGATGAGCATGGCCGGCCCCCCCAGCACGATCAGGGGCGTACCCGGCGGAAACTCCCGCTTGGCGATGTGCTCGGCGCGGATATTGCCGAGGCCACCGGCGACCATGATAGGCTTGTGGTAGCCGCGCAATTCGGTCCCTTCGGGTCCTGGTACTGCCTGTTCGTAGGTACGAAAGTAGCCGCACAGATTGGGACGCCCATACTCGTTGTTGAAGGCGGCCGCACCGATGGGGCCCTCCAGCATGATATCCAGGGCCGAGGCCATATGACTCGGCCTACCATAGTCCCGCTCCCAGGGCAGGGCCCGGTCCGGGAGGCGTAGGTTCGACACCGAAAAGCCGCACAGGCCCGCCTTGGGTTTGGCGCCCTGCCCGGTGGCGCCCTCGTCCCGGATCTCCCCCCCGGAGCCGGTCGCCGCACCCGGATCGGGGGCAATCGCCGTGGGGTGATTGTGGGTCTCCACCTTCATCAACAGGTGGATGGCCTCGTCGCGCTCACCGTAGACCCCATCCTCAGGGGACACCAGGAAGCGCTTCCCCGGCCAACCCTTTACGATGGCGGCATTGTCGCTGTAGGCCGACAGGACCCCCTGCGGCGAGCAGGCGGTGGTGTGGCGGATCATCGCGAACAGGGACCGGTCCTGGGGCTCGCCGTCGATCGTCCAGTCGGCATTGAAGATCTTGTGCCGGCAGTGCTCGGAGTTCGCCTGGGCGAACATCACCAGCTCCACGTCCGTGGGATTGCGCCCCAAATCCCTGAAGCGCTCCACCAGATAATCGATCTCATCCCCGGACAAGGCCAGGCCCAGCTCGCTGTTCGCGGCCACCAGATTCGCCCGCCCCCTGCTCAACCCAGCGCCCAGCACATCGATAGACCGGTGCGGACGCGGCTCGGCCCGGTCGAGCAGCCGGCAGGCGTCCTCCATAGCGAATAGAGGGACCTGGGTCATCGGATCGTGGAGGGGGACCGCGGCGGCAACGAGCAAGCCCTCATCGATCCTGGCAGATCGAGCTTGGAGAGCGTAGGCGATGCCTCGTTCCAGGCGCCGGATCTTGTTCAGGCCGCAATTGCGGGCGATATCCGTGGCCTTGGACGACCAGGGAGAAATAGTCCCCGGACGCGGCACCACCAGCACCAGTGCCCCTTCCCGATCCGGTCCGGGCAGCCGGGGGCCAGGGTGCAGCAACCGCTCCAATAACCTCCGTTCCTCCGCGAGCAGATCCTGCTCGAGATCCGCGAAGTACCTGTATTCGGCAGCTACCCGCAGGACCTGCCCGGTGGCGTCCAGCAGGCGTTGCCCGAGCTTACGCAACCGGAATTCGGAGTGAGCAGGGGCGCCGCGCAGAATGAGCATCGCTTTATCCAAGTAAGCGGAGGGGTAGTGGTTAAGGTCTAAATGGAAACATCGCCACTAGCAGTGGGTTGGACACGCCACAAGCTGCATCCCCTCTCCCCCCGGGAGAGGGCCGAAGCTCGTAGGTTGGGCAAAGCCGGTAGGATGTGGTTCGAAAAAACTTTTGCGACACCCTCCCGGAGGCAGAGGGAGTGAAATGCGCAGATTGTTCCATGTGGGAGTATAATGGCATCGATGCTCCTCTAGGCATTCTCTCGCGCGGCTTAACGCAACCTACACTGCCGGGAGCAACTGGTTAATCGAAAAGAAATTGATACACACTCGCCCTGGAATGTACTAGGCGGTCTCCATAAGCTCCAGCGCATTGCCGTCCGGATCCCTGCAAAAGATTGCAGGACGGCCGGAGCGGCTGCGGGTAAACGTGATGCCGGCCTGCTCCAAACGGAGCGCAAGCGACGCTACATCTTTCACCGCCAAGGCCAGGTGACGGTCCCGTCCACCATGCTGTGGACGCCCCTGTAACGGGTCCGGATTGGGTAGCTCTAAGAGATGGATCTGCTGATCGCCGACCCACAACCAGGCCCCCGGATAACCGAGATCCGGACGCTGCTTGTCGGGCATCAGCCCCAACAGACCTCGGTAGAAGACGAGTGACCGCTCCGTGTCCGCAACGATCAAGCTGACGTGGTGGATGCGAACCTCTTCGGGCATCCGATAATCCCCCGTTTCACATTCGATCGCGCTGCCGGCACGCGCGGCCTCGCGTTAAGTGTAGGTTGGGTTAGGCGCGCTGCCTGATCCCGAAGGACACAAACAACGTTGAACGCGCCGTAACCCAACACGCCGGACTTGATAACGGCAGTGGCTCAGTTTGAAAATTTTATGGGTGGTGGTTAATTTTTAAATGCCAGCTTAACCAGTAGCTGGCAATAGCTCCGTATTATAGCGGTGCAGGAAGAG
>NZ_FLUY01000805.1 GCF_900092655.1 Candidatus Thiosymbion oneisti | reverse complement strand
GCCGACAGAATGTCGGCGGTCCCAGGGGCCGACAAAGTGTCGGCGGTTCCGGGGACGCTGGGACCGCCGTCTTTCAGACGGCTTAC
>NZ_FLUY01000409.1 GCF_900092655.1 Candidatus Thiosymbion oneisti | reverse complement strand
CCCAGCCAAACCAGCGCTTGAGGGTACCGAAGGGGTGTTCGACCAAACCGGCGCGCTGGCGCATTCGTGTGGCCCCCTGTTCAGC
>NZ_FLUY01001490.1 GCF_900092655.1 Candidatus Thiosymbion oneisti | reverse complement strand
AGAGAATCCATCTGAAGATGGAGGTTTTTAACCTCTATCCGCCTTCGGCGGACTGAAGTTTTTTAGAGACTATAAAACTTATAAATCAATAACTTATACCAAGTAAACAACAGGGTCACAACACCACCATATACTCTTGCTAATTCCCCGGCACGAATAGTGGGCTCTCGCGACTTGCTATGTTCGTGCCCGCAGTGAATAACACCTAAGAGACTGCCTAACAACTAACTCTAGTACCTAGTTTCGACCGATGTTGCAAGTTCATAGTATCTGCTGGCTCACACGCTTGGCTTACCCGCTCCAGTGTGGGGACTAGCAATATC
>NZ_FLUY01000459.1 GCF_900092655.1 Candidatus Thiosymbion oneisti | reverse complement strand
AGAATCTTTGCGTCTTGGCGCCATTGCGTCCTGGCGTTAAATGGGCCGGAAAGTGAGCGGCCAAGCATAAAATTTTTGGCTCTTTATGGATTCCGGACTGTTCACGCTCATGGAAGGTACTACCGGACGTTTTGGAGTGCGGCGGCACCCTGACTTCAGGACCAACCGGAATCCGCGCTGCCCGATGTCACCACAGCGTTGGCCTGGAACACGGGCCCGCCGCCGCTTTGGATTTGGCGATGCATCCGTTTCCAACACCGGCTTTGCGGCCAGGGGAAAGCGCCGTCGCCGCGGCGCGGGTGGAACCGAAGGGCCCGGATTCCCGGCCAACGCCGCTGGTA
>NZ_FLUY01000410.1 GCF_900092655.1 Candidatus Thiosymbion oneisti | reverse complement strand
AGCAATTCACATGGCAACCTCCTTTCAGATTGCTAGACTAACCAGGCTTCTCCTGGCGCACCAGAGAACACAGAGAAAAAGAAATGTATGAAGGCATGAAACGTAGGATGCGGTGAGCGCGGCAGGTCTTGCAGGATGGCACCACGAGGAGACGCGAACCGCATCGACCAGCTACCAGTCGCCGGCGAGTAGGGTGGGCTGTGCCCACCAGCTACTAGCTACCAGCTACCAGCCGCTGGAAGCTGGTGACTGGTAGCTGGCGACTGACAAACCACAGAGACACAGAGAACACAGAGGAAAAGAAATGCATGAAGGCATGAAATGTAGGATGGGTTAGGCCAGGGATGGCCGTAACCCATCAAGTTGTCACGAAGCGACTCATTAACTGCTTAGATATCGATGAACTCAGACAAGCTATTGGAGAAATAGAGATGCCAGATATCACAGCAATATCATCTGCTGTTACTACCATTAAGACAGCGTTCGACATTGCTCGGTATCTCAAAGAGAGCGATTTATCTTTAAAAGAGGCTGAAGCAAAATTGAAACTCGCCGAGCTTGTATCCGCGTTGGCGGATGCAAACCTTCAGATTTCGGAAGTCAAAGAATTGCTCATAGAAAAGGATCAAAAAATAAAAGAATTGGAACAATGTCAAGAAATAAAGGGGAAACTCGAATACGAAAAACCTTATTATTGGTTAGTTGACGGAAAACAGAAAGACGGGCCGTATTGCCAGCATTGTCGGGATAACGACAAGAAAATGATTAGGCTTCAAGGAAATGGGGAAGGTTATTGGAATTGCACAGCATGCAAGAATGGGTACAAGGACGGTTCGTATAAACCACATAGTCCTAGCGTAGTGATCCGGAAAAGTCGCTGGGATGGACTTCCATGAAGTCCACGTAGCCCTTGTAGGATATGGTGAGCGCCTGCCTACCGCCCCAGGGACGGGGCAGGCAGGCAGCGAACCGCATCAATTGAAAGGAAATGAGAATAACCCAAGCAATGCAATACCACAACATGTTTGCGGCTGGATGCGACAACATTGCCGATGGTTATTCCTTGATGTAAAAGATGCGGTTCGCCGTCGGGCGCGTCCCGCGCCCGACGGCTCACCACATCCTACGCGGATTGCCGAAGATCGGCGTTTGGTGTACCTTTGACGATATCCGCTCCCGTTGGTGAGTTGGGAATTCTCCTCAAGAGTCAATAGCTTAAGTTACGTGACTGATTACAGAAGACCAAAGATTTCAGGCGCAACCTGGTTCTTCACGGTGAACTTGGCAGAGAGGCACGACAACCGATTGCTGACGGAGAACATCGATGGATTAGGACGGGTCTTACGAAAAGTCAAAACTGATCATCCGCTCGATATCGATGCAATCGTGGTACTGCCGGATCACTTACACTGTATTTGGACGCTACCGCGGGGTGACAGCGATTATTCAACCCGATGGGCATTGATAAAGGCTGGATTTTCGCGCGGGCTCGTTCCGGGAGAAGGAGAGCAAAGTTCCGAAAGCCGTCGGAAACGGGGAAAGCGTGGAATCTGGCAACGGCGATTCTGGGAGCACTTGATTCGCGACGATCGGGATTACATGCAGCATGTGGATTATATCCACTGGAATCCGGTTAAGCACGGATGGGTAAAGCGGGTTTCGGATTGGAAACACTCTAGTTTTCATTCGTTCGTGGAGCAAGGGATCTATTCGCTTGATTGGGCAACCGAACCGGTTGAGGCGGTCGAGGCCGGAGAATGACATGATTAATTTGGTTCGCGTTACTCGTCGTACTGATGATATGGTTCATTTCGCTCACTGCATCAATGATGCGGTTCGCCGTGCCTGCCCCATCCCTGGGGCGTGGCAGGCAAGCTCACCACATCCTACGAGCGATTAATATAAATAACAGGACTGCAAACAATGAAACTGCCAAACATTGAATGGCTCATTGAAAACGGGGGCAACATCGAAATCGGTTATTCCGAGGCTCTCGACTTTGGTGAAGTCGCCGCAATGGCATCCGACGAACATAACATGCTGGCCACGCTTGTCAGGCGGGATTCCGAGTCACTCGATGCGCTACTACGACGGCTCGATACGGCAATCGGCAAGGCGCTGAAGGATCAAGAGTACATCGACGAGATCAATGACTGACAGTTCATGTAGATATTCTGTTCCAATGCAAGTCCAATGTGCCTCCTGATCCACAAAAATTCACCTCCGATGGATAAATTAGATTTATCAGGCAGCGGTTTCAGTGGGGGTAAAGAAGCGGCTGCTGTCGAAGGGGGTGCGGTTCTTAAGCATGGCATGGATGGTGTGCAGGAGCTAACGCATGATGGCACAGACGGCTTGGATCTTCTTGAGGCCACGTCGTTCGATGAGGTGACGGTAGTAGGCCCTGACGTTAGGGTCGTGGCGCGCGGCGCTGAGTGCCGGCATGTAGAGCGCGATACGCAAGTAGCGGTTGCCGGCCTTGGACAGGCGGAGCTTTTTGTTGACGCTGGAGCCGGATTGGTGTTGGCGCGGATCGAGTCCGGCCCTGGCGACCCATTGCTTGGCCCGCATGTCGTGGGGCAGGACCAGCAGTTCGCCAAGGAGTTGAATGGCACTGGCGGCAGCGATGCCGGTGACGCTGATGAGGAGCTCGAAGGTCGGTTGGAGGTCTTGATCGGCGGCGATGAGGTCCAAGACCTGCTGGCGCAGGTGTTCGATCTGCGCATCGAGCTGGGTGATGCTCTGTTGCAGGTCGGCGAGGAGAAAGTCTGGTGTCGCGGCGGTTTGCTCAGCGGCATGGAGCTGGTTCTTGGT
>NZ_FLUY01000719.1 GCF_900092655.1 Candidatus Thiosymbion oneisti | reverse complement strand
GCCTTTGAGATCGGCATCGTACACGCTGTTCAGTCCGTCCCTCACGCCTTCCTGCACCGCGTCGAGCGCATCATGCGC
>NZ_FLUY01000485.1 GCF_900092655.1 Candidatus Thiosymbion oneisti | reverse complement strand
CCTGAGGTATCCCCACATTATTGCAATCTAAAACAACGAGTTATGGAGCGAATGAGCGGCCACGATGCCCTAATGGCTCGTTCCCACGCTCC
>NZ_FLUY01000579.1 GCF_900092655.1 Candidatus Thiosymbion oneisti | reverse complement strand
CTATCAGCAATTCACATGGCAACCTCCTTTCAGATTGCTAGACTAACCAGGCTTCTCCTGGCGCACCAGAGAACACAAAGAACGCAGGGAATTGGCCTG
>NZ_FLUY01000414.1 GCF_900092655.1 Candidatus Thiosymbion oneisti | reverse complement strand
CTTCAGTCGGCGGTTGAGTCCGCCGAGGGCCACTTTAGTGGCCCAACCTACCAGCTTCAGCTGGTAGTGGTTGAGTTT
>NZ_FLUY01000389.1 GCF_900092655.1 Candidatus Thiosymbion oneisti | reverse complement strand
GACGCGTAGCTGCCTGTGCTCGCGGACCTGCGCCCGATTCGGCGTAATCCGCTTCAGCCATTGTTTCACACCGCTCCTCCGGCGTTTGTCGTAGGCCCCTCCATCTTATGTCGGCGGCAGGCTGTTTGCGAGGGATGTGACTCAATCGTCGGCTTCCGGCAATCCTGAATGATTTGGCGCTGTTTGGGGAACCGGACTTTCTTTATCCACAGATTACGCAGATTTCCGCAGATTAAGAACGAAACAATCTGTGAAAATCTGCGTAATCTGCGGATTAGAAAGACGCCTTCGCGGACAACACCAAATAACGCCGAACAGCGCCAAATCATTCAGGATTGCTATACAATTCCGGTCTTCCCCGTCGAGCAACAGTAAAGCCCGCCGTCATGGCCCTGAATACCACCGAAGAGATCATCGAAGACCTACGCCAGGGCCGGATGGTCGTCATCATGGACGACGAGGATCGGGAGAACGAGGGCGATCTCTTACTGGCCGCACAAAAGGTGACGCCGGACGCGATCAACTTCATGGCCAAGTACGGACGCGGCCTGATCTGCCTCACCCTCACCCAAGCGCGTTGCCTGCACCTGCGCCTGCCGCTCATGGTGAATGGCGACAACATCCCCCACGCCACGGCCTTTACCGTCTCCATCGAGGCCGCTCAGGGTGTCACCACCGGCATTTCCGCCGCCGACCGGGCGACTACCATCAGCGCGGCCACGGCCCCGGATGCCGAGCCTGATGATTTGGTGCAACCGGGTCACATCTTTCCTTTAATGGCGCAGCCGGGGGGAGTCCTGGTGCGCGCCGGCCATACGGAGGCCGGCTGCGACCTGGCCCGACTAGCGGGCTTGGAACCGGCGGCGGTCATCGTCGAGATCCTGAACGAAGACGGCAGCATGGCCCGGCGCCCGGACCTCGAGGCCTTCGCCGCGACCCATGGCCTGAAGATCGCTACCATTGCCGACCTCATCCAACATCGGGTACGTCACGAGAAAGCGGTGCTCTGCGAGTGTACCTGCGATCTGTCCACCGAGGTCGGGGACTTTCAGCTATCCGCCTACCGGGACACCATCGATAATAACCTGCACTTTGCCCTGACCCGGGGTGACATATCGCCAGCGCGGCCAACCTTGGTGCGGGTGCATCTCCAGAACAGCCTGTGCGACCTGTTCGGTACCAGCCACAGCGGGTGCGGATGGCCTCTGAGGGATGCCATGCGCCGGATAACCGAGGCCGGTGAGGGCGTGGTCGTGGTCCTGCGCAACCGGGATCACGCGGAGGATCTGCTGGCCCAGATCAAGGACTTCAATCGGCAAGACCGGGAAGACCGAACCCGCCCGCGCCGCCGGGATCGCAACGAGTTGCGCACCTATGGGATCGGGGCCCAGATCCTAGCGGACCTGGGGGTGCGCAAGATGCGGGTCATGAGCGCACCCAGATCCATGCACGGCATCTCCGGTTTCGACCTGGAGGTGGTGGAATATGTAGGGAGCAATCCGTGAGCCGTGCCCGGAAGGCATCCGACGAACCGACGAGGGCCGAAAATCGCTGCGTATATCGACCTGAAGGGAACGGGAATGGATACGATACCCGGTTGAGCTGAGTGCCGGAGTCCGTCCGATTTCAGGGGTCTTAGAAGCTGTCCGGTTAAAAGCAATTCTGAATGATTCGGCGCTGTTTGGGGGACCGGACCTGTTGCGTTACGACGCCCAAAGATCCATAACCAGGAATGACAGACGCGGATGTTGGGCACGCCGCGTCCAAAGATGCGGTTCGCTGCCGGCCCGCGCGGACCTCGCTTTGAGTAGGTTGCGTTAAGCCGCGCGCGAGAACGCCTGGGAGAGCATGGCGTAATGCAACACTTAGGATCCGTTTTAACCAAACAGCTTCTCTTTATCGAAGGAGAAATCAGCCCCATGGCGATCAAGACTATCGAGGGCGCGCTGCGCGCCGACAACGCCCGTTTCTGCCTGGTGGTTTCCCGCTTCAACCGCTTTGTGGTGGAGAATCTGCTCACGGGTGCGATTGATGCACTAAGGCGTCATGGTGCCGAAGACTCGGACCTGACCATCGTCCGCGTCCCCGGAGCCTTCGAGATGCCGGTGACCATCGAACGCGTTGCCGCCAAAGGCGGGTACGACGCAATCATCGCCATCGGCGCGGTGATCCGCGGCAGTACGCCCCATTTCAACTATGTGGCCGGCGAGTGCGTCAAAGGGATAGCGCAGGTGAGCCTAAAGCACGGCGTCCCCGTCTCATTCGGCGTGCTTACCGTGGACACCATCGAGCAGGCCATCGAGCGCGCCGGCACCAAGGCCGGCAACAAAGGGGCGGATGCGGCCATGTCCGCGCTCGAGATGGTGGATCTACTGCGGCAGTTGGACTGAGATGGGCGGACGCCGCAGCCAGGCACGCTGCTATGCCGTACTTGCCCTCTACCAGTGGCAACTCACCGGACAAGACCCGCTGGAGATCGGTCGCCACTTCCTCAATGATCCCGCTTGGGTAGAGGGGGTCGCCGCAGCCCTCGCGGATCCGGAAGAGGCGCCGGATTCCGGTGCCAAATCGAGGCAGGCCTACGACCTGGAGCTGTTCCGGCAGCTCCTCTATGGGGTTCCCGCGCGCCGGAAGGAGCTGGACGCCCGCCTGCAACCGGTCTTGGACCGCCCCATCGAGCGGGTGGACCCCGTGGAGTGCGCCATTCTCCGCGCGGGCACCTACGAGCTGCTCTACAGTCCCTCCGTGCCCTACCGGGTAGCCATCAACGAGGCGGTCGACCTGGCGAAGCTGCTCGGGGCCGAGCAGGGCCACCGTTATGTCAACGGTGTCCTCGACCGGGTCGCCCGCGACATGCGCGACGGAGAGACAGATACGGATGCATCGACCGACTAGCTGTCCGATATCCGATGTGGCCTGAGAAGGCGTCTGCTCTGACCGTTGCCGATAGCTGGTCATTGGGTCCGTAAGCCATCTGAAAGACGGCGGTCCCAGCCGGACTCACGTCCCCGGAACCGCCGACATTCTGTCGGCTCCCAGGACTACCGATATTTCGTTGGCCCTTCCGGCTATCGGGTAGAACCTGGGTAGTGGTAAATTTATAAGTGAAAAAGTAGAGCGATTCATCCCTTTGATCCCCTCTCCCCAACCCTCTCCCGGAGG
>NZ_FLUY01000468.1 GCF_900092655.1 Candidatus Thiosymbion oneisti | reverse complement strand
CAGGGCGAGCGCGTATAAATCCTCCCGAAAACATGATCTTGTAGGTTGGGCAAGGGCCGTAAAGATGTGGTGAGCGCAGCGAACCGCATCTCTTGGACGGTGCGCCGTGCCCAACGAAATGTTGCTGTTGGGCACGCCGGATCGTCCCTGATCCGGCTTTGCCCAACCT
>NZ_FLUY01000783.1 GCF_900092655.1 Candidatus Thiosymbion oneisti | reverse complement strand
GGTGCCCATCACCCCGTTGCCGGCTACGAAGAAATCCCCTACTACCCCCCCGATGAGACCGCACTGCGGGAGCGGGATCACATCAACCACTGGTCCGTGGCCGGAGCGGTCCAGTCCGGGGCCTTCGTCCACACCGATTTCGACTTTACAGCGCCGCGCAAAGACCTGCTGACCGAGCGGGACCACCCGCA
>NZ_FLUY01001770.1 GCF_900092655.1 Candidatus Thiosymbion oneisti | reverse complement strand
GAAAGTGATCCCAGCCCAACCAGCGCTTGAGGGTACCGAAGGGGTGTTCGACCAAACCGGCGCGCTGGCGCATTCGTGTGGCCCCC
>NZ_FLUY01000899.1 GCF_900092655.1 Candidatus Thiosymbion oneisti | reverse complement strand
CTGGCTCCCCAGGCTCCAGCGTGGGAGCAGACCTGGTCCCGACGGAGGAGGGATCTGACGCTCCAGCGTCGATTAAGCGCC
>NZ_FLUY01000327.1 GCF_900092655.1 Candidatus Thiosymbion oneisti | reverse complement strand
TGCCGGCGGTCCGGCGTTATCCGGTGCGGCCCACAAGGCGTCTGCTCTGACCGTTGCCGACAGCTGGTCATTGGGTGGGTAAGCCGTCTGAAAGACGGCGGTCCCAGCGTC
>NZ_FLUY01000080.1 GCF_900092655.1 Candidatus Thiosymbion oneisti | reverse complement strand
GTTCATAGCCGTGATATAAGCGTGCTGGTAGACCCTGGTAGCATCGCTTAGGAGGTACCCGATGAACAAAAAATATAGGCTCTTTATGGATTCCAGACTGGTATCCGATCGGGGCTTAGCCGAGGTATAGGTAGACAGCAGCCCCAAGACGC
>NZ_FLUY01000419.1 GCF_900092655.1 Candidatus Thiosymbion oneisti | reverse complement strand
TCACCTGCTGGGTGAGTCCAAAAATGAATGAATTTTTCCATTATCCTGTTGTTTTATAAAGGGATTATTCTATAAACGGTTCATTTAGTTCACGGAACCAGGTT
>NZ_FLUY01001748.1 GCF_900092655.1 Candidatus Thiosymbion oneisti | reverse complement strand
CGGGCGCGGGACGCGCCCGGCGGCTCACCACATCCTACATTTCTGTCTACCCGAACTCCCGCCGCCGCCACACCAGATAGATGGCCGGGATGACGAACAGGGATAGGAGGGGAGCGGTAATCATGCCGCCCACCATGGGGGCGGCGATGCGACGCATGACCTCGGAGCCGGTGCCGTGGCCGATCATGATGGGGAGCAACCCGGCGATAATGACGGCCACCGTCATGGCCTTGGGGCGCACGCGCATGACCGCCCCCTCCATGATGGCCGCCTTGAGGTCAGCAGCGCCGTTCAATCCGCCCGCTTCCCGGAATCCCTTGAGGGCATTGTCCAGGTAGATCAGCATCACGACGCCGAACTCCGCCGCCACGCCGGCCAGGGCGATGAAGCCGACCGCTACCGCGACCGACAGGTTGTAGTCCAAGAGATATATGAACCAGAAGCCGCCGACCAGGGCGAAGGGCAACGAGAGCATGACCAACAGGGCCTCGCCGGTGCGGCGGAAGGTGAGATAGAGCAGACTGAAGATGATGATCAGGGTGAAGGGAACTACCTGGGTGAGCCGCTCCTGGGCCCGCAGCATGTACTCGTACTGGCCGGACCAGGTGATGGAATAACCGGGGGGGAGCCGTACCTGATCGCGGACCGCGGCCCGGGCCCGGCGGACATAGGTGCCCACATCCACACCCCGGATGTCGACGAAGGTCCAGCCGTTCAGGCGCGCGTTCTCGCTCTTGAGCATGGGCGCCCCGTCGACGACCTGTATCCGGGCGATCTGTCCCAGGGGTATTTGGGCGCCGGTCGGTGTCACCAGGGGCAGTTCCCGCAGCTTGACCAGGTCGTTGCGCCGTTCCCTGGGGAAGCGGAGGTTGACCGGATAACGCTCCCGCCCCTCGATCGTCTGGGTAATATTGATTCCCCCCACGGCGGCGGCGACGACCTGGTTGATGTCTTCGATATTGAGCCCGACCCGGGCCGCCCGGATGCGGTTGGGGCGGATCTCCAGATAACGCCCGCCTGTGACCCGTTCCGAGAAGGCGGATGCGGTCCCGGGCACCCTGAGCACCACCCGCTCGATCTCCTTGCCGATCCGTTCGATTTCCTTAAGGTCCGGCCCTGCAACCTTGATGCCCACGGGGGTCTTGATCCCGGTAGCCAACATATCGATGCGGGTCTTGATCGGCATCACCCAGGCGTTGGTGACGCCGGGGAAATCGACGGTCCGATCCAGCTCGGCGATCAACTTGTCAATCGTCATCCCTGGCCGCCACTCGGACTCAGGTCTAAGCTGGATCAGGGTCTCGATCATGGTCAGGGGCGCCGGATCCGTGGCCGTGTCGGCCCGGCCGATCTTGCCGAAGACCCGCTCCACCTCCGGCAAGGTCGCGATCAACCGGTCGGTCTGCTGCAAGAGCTCCTGGGCCTTGCCGATGGAGAGGCCCGGCAGAGTGGTGGGCATGTACATAAGATCGCCCTCGTAGAGCTCGGGCATGAACTCCGAACCCAGGCCCGAGCCCAGGTCCTGCAACCGGGGAATGCCGCGGGTCACTTCCCGCCAGCGCCGCATCAGTTCCGTCTGCCAACCTTCGATGGCCGTGATAGCGCGCCGGTGGGGACCCTCCAGCGCTACCCGCCCCACGGCCTGGAAGGGCCACTTCAGCGGCTCCAGGTAGCCACCGATACCATAGATCGGAATCAGCAGGCTGCACAGGATCAACCCGGACAGCAGGATGGTGGCCCAGGGTGCCGCCAAAACGCCCCTGAGCAAGGGTCGATAGACCCGGATCAGCAGCCGGTTGAGGGGATTGGTCTCCTCCTTGGGGATACGGCCACGGATGAAGTAGCCCATGAGCACCGGCACCAGGGTCACCGCCAGCCCGGCGGCGGCGGCCATGGCATAGGTCTTGGTGTAGGCCAAGGGCGCGAACAGCCGCCCCTCCTGGGCCTCGAGCGCGAATACCGGCAGGAAGCTCAGGGTGATGATGAGCAGGGAGAAAAAGAGGGCCGGTCCCACCTCGGAGGCCGCCGCGGCGATCGCGCTCCAGTGTTCACTCCCCGCCGGTGCCTGCCCGTGGGACCGGCGAAAGCGTTCCAGGTGCTTGTGGGCGTTCTCGATCATGACGATGGCCGCATCCACCATGGCCCCGATAGCGATGGCGATACCGCCCAGGGACATAATATTGGCGTTGATGCCCTGATAGCGCATGACGATGAAGGCCGCCAGCACCCCCAGGGGAAGGGTGACGATGGCCACGAAGGCGGAGCGCAGATGGAACAGAAAGAGCAGGCACACCAGGGCCACTACCGCGAACTCCTCGAGCAGCTTCTCCTTGAGATTGTCCACGGCACTCAGGATCAGCTGGGAGCGATCGTAGGTCTCCAGGATCTCCACCCCCGCCGGTAGGCCCGCCCTGAGCTCATCGAGCTTGCGCTTGACCGCAAGAATGGTGCTCAGGGCGTTCTCCCCGTACCGCATGACGACAATGCCGCCAGTGATCTCGCCCTCGCCGTCCAGATCCGCCACTACCCGCCGCATCTCGGGACCGATCTGGACCGTCGCCACATCCCGCAGCAGGATGGGCGTACCCCGGGCATCGACCTGGATGGGGATGGTCTTTATATCCTCCAGGCCGCGGAGATAACCGCGGGTGCGGATCATGTACTCGGCCTCCGCCAGCTCCACCACCGAGCCGCCGACCTCCCGGTTGGCGGCGCGGACGGCGGTGGTCAACCGCGCGAGCGGGATGCCGTAAGCGCGCAGCTTCTCCGGGTCCGCGACGATCTGATACTGACGCACCATGCCGCCGACGGTCGCGACCTCCGCCACGCCGGGGACGGTCTGGAGCTCCAATTTGAGGAACCAGTCCTGCAGGCTCCGCAGCTGGGCCAGGTCGTGGCGGCCGGTGGAATCGACCAGGGCATAGCTGTAGACCCAGCCCACGCCAGTGGCGTCGGGTCCGAGCCGCGGTTGAACCCCGGCGGGTAGATCCTGCGCCGCCTGGTTCAGATACTCCAGAACTCGGGAACGCGCCCAGTACAGATCCGTGCCGTCCTCGAAAATGACGTACACATAGGAGTCCCCGAAGAAGGAGTAGCCCCGCACCGTCCGCGCCCCCGGCACCGCCAACATGGTGGTTGTGATGGGGTAGGTGATCTGCTCCTCCACCACCCGCGGGGACTGTCCCGGGAAGCCCGTGCGGATGATGACCTGCACATCCGACAGATCCGGGATGGCATCCAGGGGCGCCTGCCGGACGGAAACCAGGCCCCAACCGGTCAGCAGCAGGGTGCCCAGTAGGACCAGGAAGCGGTTCTTGATCGACCAGCGGATGACCTGTTCCATCGATTCAGGACGCGGTCATGGGCAGCGGTCCAGCTGTCAGGTCCCGCAAAATTCCCATATGTAGGACCCTGGAACGCAAAACGGCTTAGCCATTGGGAGCTAAGCCGTAAAAATCTGGTAGCGGGGGGAGGATTTGAACCTCCGACCTTCGGGTTATGAGCCCGACGAGCTGCCTGACTGCTCCACCCCGCAATAGTATAGAGTATTTTATGATTCGATGACTTCAGATGCAACCCTGGGTTTACTCTGGATTTTCCCCCCAATTTTCCCCCCAGTTTTCCCCCTAGCGAACGGCGGAGTACCATTGGCGTTTCTATGCAATGACACAACTTCAGGACCGATGCATACGCCGCCTTCAGTAGAGTCGAGTGAATCCGGTACGGGAAGCACGACCGCTGGCCTGCCTGATGCGTCGCTGCCCGCGCCATCGAGAACCATATCGAAACCTGCCCGGTCCACCGCAGGGCTGGGGCAGTATCTGCACAAGATGCGAGCCACTCTGCGAGGTGGCCCGCCACGGGTGTCGGTAGCCGAGATTCTCTGGTCTTGGCTCGGGGCCTTCCTGGGCATCGGCACGGTAGGGCTGCTCGGACGATTCGTTCTCACGGGAACCGACAACCTCTTCATGATCGGCTCGTTCGGGGCCTCTGCCGTCCTCGTCTACGGCGCGCCCCACAGCCCCCTGGCCCAACCCCGCAACCTGGTCGGCGGGCATATATTCTCGGCGCTGGTCGGCGTCTTGTGCTATCAGGTGCTCCATCCCATCCCGGGGCTGGCGGAGGCCGTTGCCGTGGCAAGCGCCATCGCACTCATGCACCTGACCCGAACGCTGCATCCACCGGGCGGGGCGACGGCCTTGATCGCCGTCATCGGCTCCCAGGAACTCCACGCCCTTGGTTACTTCTTCGTCTTGGTGCCGGTGGGTCTGGGCGCGGTCACACTGCTCGTTGTCGGCCTCCTGATAAACAACCTGAGCACACACCGCCGCTATCCGGAGTTTTGGCTATAGCGATCCTGAAGATTCAGCATTGTCCGGTGGAAAAAGATCCCTCCTGCGTCGGGATGACAACTGCGTGTCTTTTCGTGTTTTTCGTGGTAGACACCTTCTCGGATCACACCAATAACGCCGAACAAGTGACGGATAGCCAATAAAAAAGCCGTCTCGGGCAGGGCCCGAAACGGCTTGGCATCCAACCATATTTCATTGGTCGGGGCGAGAGGATTTGAACCTCCGACCACCTGAACCCCATTCAGGTGCGCTACCAGGCTGCGCTACGCCCCGCGAACCGATAAAAATATTCCCGGAGCCGCGTTTTGTCAACTCGCGGTAGACCGCCAGGTTGCCCTCCACCATGGCGTCTATGGAAAACTCGCTGCGCATGAGCGCCTTCCCCGCAGCTCCCAGCTGCCGGGCGAGCCCTTTGTCTCGCAGCAAGGTTGCCACCGCCGCCCCCAGGGCCTGGGGATCCCCCGGCGGTACCAGCAATCCGTTGTGTCTATGGCGGACCGCCTCCGGGATGCCGCCGACATTGCCGGCCACGATGGGCACACCGGCACTCGCCGCCTGGAGCAGGGATACCCCCAACCCCTCCCGGGTAGCGGGATGGACCAGCAGCTCCAGGCAGGGCAGCAGATCCGGCAGGTCCTCCCGGAACCCGGCGAATTGCACATGACCCTCGAGTCCCGCGCTCGCAACACGCCTACGCAGGTCCTGCTCCAGGGGACCCTTGCCGAAGATGAGTAGCCGCAGGTGCGGAAACGCTTCGACTAGGGGCGGTAGGGCCTCGATCAGAAAGCGGTGCCCCTTGCGTGGGATCAGCTGGGCGACGATGCCGATCGGCCGTGCCGGTACGGGGACCCCCAGCTCGGCGGTCAAGCGCTCCCGGTTGCAGGGACGGTCGAAGCGCCCTAGATCCACCGCACTGCGCACGATACGCAGCTTCGCCGCGGGTAGTCCTGCGGCCAGCAACACCCGGCCGATGCCTTCTGAGATGGCGATCACCCGATCGTGAAGGCGATACTTGAAGGCGACCATCCAGCGGGGCTCCGGGTTGTCGACCCGGCGCGAATGGACGACCGGCACGCCTTCCAGGCGGCAGGCGATGCCGCCCATCACATCGGCGCCGATACGCCCGTGCAGGTGCACCAGATCCGGTCGGCAGCGCCGGAGGCAACGGCGTAACCTGGGGATGAGCCGCAGATCCAGGTCTCCACCCATCGCCATGGGCCAGACCTGGGCGCAGACCGCTGCCGCCTGTGCCAGATCGCTGCCTGCGGGACAAACGAGGGCGTTGCGGTGCCCACGGTCCGCAAGCCCTTGCATCAGGTAGAGGGCCTGCAGGGCGCCGCCGTAGAGGTTACGGCCCCCCTCCACATGCAGGATCTTCAAGCCGTCCGTCCCAACAGGAGGGTGTCGCAAAAAGCATCGATCTTCACCCTTTGAGCCCCTCTCGCCCTTTGACCCCCTCTCCCCAACCCCTCTCCCGGCGGGAGAGGGGCTTTTGCGACACCCTCAACAGGTGCTTGGCTGCGTTCAGGACCTCGTCCACCGCGATCGATTGCATACAGGTAAAGGCTCCGTTACAGGTAGGTTTGCGCTTGCAGGGGGAACAATCCAGGCGATGATACAGCACCCGGGCATTGGCACGGGTGGTGTCCAGGTAGGGGCAAGTGGCCCCGAACAGCAACAGGCTCGGGCGGTCGAAGGCGATACCCATGTGGCTGAGGCCCGTGTCGACGCCTACCAGGAGAGTGCTCTCGGCAATCAGGGCCGCCGCTTGCAGCAAGGTCGTCCTGCCCACAAGATCGATCGGTCCGCCGGCGGCCAGGCTGCGGATACTTCCTGCGGCCTCCCGGTCTGCGGGCCCCCCGAGCATGACCACCGGCAGGCCCAGCTCGGCCTGGAGCCGATCCGCGAGCTCGGCCCAACGCGGCTCGAACCAGTGCTTTTGGGGGCGGGTCGTGAAGGGACAGATGACGGCGAATCCGCGGCTCAACCCCGCGCGCTCGATCAGCTCGTGGGCGAAATCGGTGGCCTCCGGTCCATAGGATACGGCCATGGAGAAGTCAGGGGTCGGTAGCCCCAGGCTGTGGGCCAGAAACAGGTATTCCGAGCCGATACGCCTGCTGTCTCCACCCCGGGGGACGACCCGGCTCATGAGCCACCGGCTGCCCTCCCGGGACCCCAGACCGATGCGCTCGCGCGCACCGGAGAGGTGGGTCACCAGCCCGCTCTTGAGCAGCCCCTGCAGATCCAGGGCCAGGTCGAACCGACGCGCGCGGAGATGTTTACAGGAGGCCCTGAACTCCCGGGCGAGCCTTCCAAAGCGGCGTCGGCGCCAGAGCTCGCGCCACTCACGGATAGGCCAGACGATGACCTCGTCCAGGTCGGGATGGTGCTCCAGAAGGGACCGGTATTCCGACTGTACTAGCCAGGCGATATGGGCCTGCGGGTAGGCGCGACGGAGCGTCGCCACCAAGGGAGAGGCGAAGACGATATCGCCGATGGCAGAGAGCCGGACTAGAAGAATAGCCTTCATGCAGCAGATCGGACGCTAATGCTGTGCCGGACGCGGATACACATCCGGCGGTGCTTGCTGACTAGGGGACTCTGGTTTACTTTTACGCTCCTTTGCACAGGAACAGCATCACGGGGGATGCGGTGAATGGTCCGGTTGCAGCCCGTTTTGCTCCACATCGAGGCGACTTGACATGGCTCGACCCATCGCCTTCATCGATCTTGGCCCGCGCATGATCCAGTATTTTTCCACGCTCGGCCAATATCTGGGTCCCGCGTATGTCCCGGTGTTCTTCTCGCTCCACTACAAGAGCCGCGGCGTGCTGCAGCGGTTGCAGCATCCCCTGTACCCTGATCGCCACTGCGGGAGCGCAGAGCGGCTCCCTGAGGGGGCGGACGTTGATCCCGAATATCTGATCCCGAAGCTTCGCACCAAAACCGACCGGGCAAGCGTCCTAAAGCAAGTACCCTACTATCGCTGGTTGGTTGGTGAGCTCCATCACTTCTTCGAACGTATCCGTCCTGCGGCCATTTTCCTTTGGAATGGCTCCGGCTTGGCCGCGACGATCGCCGAACAGTTGGCACGTCGTCGCGGCATCGCCGTTGTCTTCGGCGAAAACGGTTATCTTCCCAACACCCTCCAACTTGATGCAACGGGCGTCAATGCCTTCTCGTCCTTTGCCCGTGCGTGGAGCCTGGATGAAATCCGGGCCCTCCAATGGACTGAGGGGCAAAGGCAGGAGCTTGCGAGACTCCTGGTCGCCTACCGGGATAATCAGCTGCCACATCCCCAAGGGCCAAGCAAAGGGCGTGTTCGTGCATCCTGGATCGCTTATCTCCGGCAGGCGGTCTATGACATCGGACACCGGAAGACGATCAAAGGGGGAAACCGGCTGATACCATCGAAAATATCCAGGCTTCCGCACGAATTTGCCTTCTTCCCGCTCCAGGTCAGGGATGACAGCCAGCTTACCGTACACTCGCCGTTATACGGCAATCGGCTTGAGGAGGCGATAGCGGATGTCCGTCGTGCCTTACAGGAAGTCGCTCCGGGATTACCCCTCGTCATCAAGCTGCATCCGGCTGACCGGAGAAAAAGCGACTATGATCCGATGGTGCGTGCCTATCCGGAAGTGACCTGGGTCGGCAGCGGCGACGTGCGCAAGATTTTGGCGCGGTCCAGACTCGTGATTACCGTGAACTCGACCGTCGGCATAGAGGGCTTGATCTTTGGAAAGCCCGTGGTTGTGCTCGGCAGGAGTTTCTATGGTTTCGATGGCCTGGTCCATCCCGTCCGCGCCAGAGCGGAGCTGCCGCAGGTGTTGCGTACTGCGAGCAACAACCCGCTTGATGCGCGGTTAGTCGAGCAGTATTTGCTGTTCCTCTACTTCATCACCTTGACGCGAGGCCACTGGCGGGATTTTTCTCCGGCATCCCTGGAGCGGGTGGCATCACGCATCCGCTCGCTGATCGAATCTGCGGATCTGCCACGAAAATTGCCAGCGTCCAACAGCACAACATAACGAAAAAGCCGTTCGTCACGTTCATATGCAATACTGAATCGGTTAGCGAAAAGGTCATATAGGCCAATATGAGCATCACCCCAGAGTAGGCGCTCGCCCGGTACGCATCGTCGTTTGGCGAGCGTCTCGCCGCGCTGAACGATAACCCTAATGGCACACCATAAATCAGGGCCAATGACAGCAACCCCAAAAGCCCTCGGGTTGCCGCTGTATGGAAGTAATCGCTATGCGCATGCGTATGGGTATAACCGGACTGCTTGTAATCTACGATAGATTCGGACACCAAGCCGGCAGCATGTGCCGCTTCGAAGTACCCGCTCATTTGGCCGAGACCAATGCCCAGTAGGGGGCGTTCCGCAAATGCCGTCAGCGCCGCACGCCACATATCTCTGCGCTCAATGAGAGAAGTGGCATCAGGGGTGTCTGTCCCACTGGACAGCATGGCCGTGATCTCGCTCGAGGTGGCCTCGACCCGCTTGCCGATCAGATCGGTTTGTGACAAGGCAAACACTAATACCGCACAGATCGCCAACACGGCACCACTGATCCGAAGGCGATAGCCGATGTGACGCTGAATCAGATAAACGACACAGACGGCAACTCCCACAGGAAAAAAAATCCACGCTCCTCGGCTCCCGGAGGCGATGCTGGCAAATATACCCAGTGCTGCGGCGCTGAAAAGCAAGAACGAGCGGCGCCAATCCACTGAGGACCAATACACTCCCCCCAGTATGCTGAGCATCGCAACCAGCATGGAAATCCCACCGAATGGAATGGCCTTTCCTTTGCTCCCGGCAGCTCGGTGCTCGAATCCAAACTCAGCCAATTCCCAGATCGCATAGAGCCCATTCGCGAAGGAAGCCATACCCACTGCGACCAAAAGACAAGCATAGGATGGACGCAAGCGAACCAAAAACGGCATCAAGAAAGCGCCGGCCAGGAAATGGGAGTAATTTTCCAGGCTATCGACCGCCTCGCGGGAAAAACCAACGATGGTGCTGGATACAGCCGCGCTAAACACGTAGAAAACAAATACAGCACTCAACAACCGTACTGAAGAAGTAACATCCAGACGGCAACGGCCGACGAACACCAGCACCGAGAATACAAAAATGGCGTTGCGAAGAGGGGAATGAAGCTCGTAATACGCAATACCCGAGACAGCGACTGAAATCACCATCAGTATGATGACGATTTGCCGTACCGCCTTGCGATCGAGGAAATTACACTGGAATAAGGACATCGATTACAGTTTTTGATCTGTGCCTGACTGGAGGCGGATCTTCACCCATGGAGCAACGAGATCAGAGACATCATCCGACTCGGCTGCCAGCACCCAGTTTCGACCGATATTGCAAGTTTATAGTCTCTGTTAGCTCGCATGTTCTTGGTGTGGGAATCAGCAATATCGAGCGAAACTATCTACTAGGGAGCGTTCTTAATCTGGAGTTTTTACTGTACTGCATTAGAACCACGGATAGACACGGATAAACACCGATTGTGATCCGTGTTTATCTGTGTC